>NZ_SLUN01000003.1 GCF_004340685.1 Hydrogenispora ethanolica
CGGAATTCAAATCGAAAAATTTTCAGATGCGTGTTTTCATCAATGGTTTCAAGGGTTCCCAAGGTTGCTTGTGTTCGTTAACCGGACAGTAGTGATAATAGGTATTTTTTTATCATTTTCGAAACGGTTTTGGTTTCCGTTCGTCCCGAGGGACACAATTTTGGAGGGAAGATTACATGAGAATTTTGGAGTCGGATCTGCCGGGAATCGGCCGCAAGTTTCAGATGGAGACCCATAGCGGGGATAAAGTGGTGGTTATCGTCCACGATGACGGCCGGCGCGAGGTGTACCATTTTTATCACGACCAACCCGATGAAAGCATTTCCATGGTGACCCTGGAAGACGACGAGGCCAGACAGATTGCGGGCATTATCGGCGGAATGGCCTATAAACCCAAGGCGTTGGAGATTATGGACGTTGCGCTGGACGATCTGGTGATCGAGTGGTACCGCATTGAACCCGGCTTCAAGTGCATCGGCAAAAATATCGGCGAGTTAAAAATACGGCGCAGGACCGGCGTCTCCATCATCGCGGTGGTGGAGAAAGAGCAAAAACGGATCAATCCCGGACCGGATTACGAATTCGTCCCCGATTCCATCCTGGTCATCGCCGGAGAGCGCAAGCATTTGAAGATGTTGAAAGAATTGTTGCTGAACGGCGGGACGAACGAGTAAAAGCCGGGACCGGGGCCATTGCTTGCTGTCTGGCAAGGCCCGGCGACGGGATGGTTTGGAGCGGATTGCAATCGTCGCCATAGATAAAAACCGGTTGCGACCTATCGAACGGGGAGAAAACGAGGAATCCGGGACGAACCGGTTTCTCAAAACAAGTTATCAGGAGGTGCAAAAGTTTCACCACTCACCATTTAGGGGGAAACATGAATATCATCGTATTTGAAGTAGGACTGGCTATTGGCTTAATATCGCTGGTGGGGCTGCTCTCGACCAAGCTGCGTTTTTCGGTGATTCCATTTTACATCCTGATCGGCATGGCGGTCGGTCCCCATGCCCCCCACTTTGGAATCATCGATCTACGGTTCATTGAAAGCTCGGTGTTCATCGATTTCCTGGGCCGGATGGGCGTGTTATTTCTCTTGTTCTATCTGGGTTTGGAATTCTCGGTGAGCCGCTTGTTACGCTCGGGCAAGTCGATTCTCTTCGGCGGCACGTTTTATGTGGCCATTAATTTCTGCTCCGGTTTGCTCCTCGGCTGGCTGGCCAATTTCCCCATCAAGGAAACCCTGGTGGTTTGCGGAATCATGACCAGTTCATCCACTGCCATCGTCGCCAAAGTGCTGGTGGATCTGAAACGGACCGCCAATCCCGAGACCGAGATCATTATGGGCATGATCATGTTCGACGACCTGTTCATCGCGGTCCACATGTCCCTCTTGTCCGGCTTGATCCTCAGCGGCGCCAAATCCGTCTCCGGCGTGCTGCTGACCACTTTGGGTGCCCTCGCTTTCATCCTGCTGTTTCTGGTCTTCGGCAGAAGAGCCATCAAGTATCTTGACAACGCGCTTGACATTCAATCGCCGGAACAATTTCTTCTGGTGATCATGGCGGCCCTGTTTCTGATCGCCGGTTTCTCCGAGACTTTGCACGTGGCGGAGGCCATCGGTGCACTGCTGGTCGGATTGGTACTCGCGGAGTCGGCCCATGTGAAAAGGATCGAACATCTGATCGCGCCCTTTCGCGATTTCTTCGGGGCCCTCTTCTTTTTCAGCTTTGGTTTGAGCATCGATCCCTTATCTTTGGGCGGGGCGGTCGGTCCGGCCATCCTCGGCGTCCTGCTGACCATCATCGGCAACCTCTGCTCCGGAACCCTGGCCGGCAAGACTTCGGGCATTTCCGCCCGTTCCACGGCGAATATCGGATTTACGCTCATCTCCCGGGGCGAGTTTTCGATTATCATGGCCAACATCGGCAAGGCCGGCGGCCTGAAACCGGCCATTCAGTCGTTTGCCGTCCTCTACGTGTTGATCCTGGCGGTGTTGGGCCCGCTGTTGACCAAAGAGTCCAAGAAGATTTATAGTGCAACGCAAAATATGATCACTTGGCTGAAAAGTTTTAAGCGGCGGCCCTCTTGAAATATATAAGTTATAATTGCATGGACCTGAAAGAACGGCGGACCGGCAATGGGCAAGGGATAGGCGGAAATCGCTTCCTACGAAAAACAGATTGTATATTTCAGGAAATAATGCTATACTATAAGCAATGCCTATACTGAGGATTCTAAGGTCTGCAAATTCACTCTTTCGAAGTTGCCTCCGACGTAGCCTCCTGAGGAAAGGCAAAATATAGCCTCTGAGGCTAACATTTGGAGGGTTTTTTCATGTATCAAGACAAAGTCAAAGTGTGTAAGGAATGCAATCAGGAGTTCACCTTCACCGCCAGTGAGCAAGAGTTTTTTGCTTCCAAGGGTTTCACCAATGAGCCGGGACGTTGCCCGTCCTGCCGTGCCGCCCGGAAAGAGAAATCCGGTTTCAACGGCAACCGTGGCGGATTCAACGGCCGTTCCGAGCGTCAAATGTATCCGGCGGTCTGCTCCAGCTGCGGCGCCAACACCATGGTTCCTTTCCAACCGAGCGGTGACAAACCGGTTTATTGCCGGGATTGCTTCCAATCCAGAAGAAGCTATTAATCCGGAGAATTGCAGCGTTACTTTTGACGAAAAGAGCCCCATTCGTGGGGCTTTTTTTATTTGGTGGGACGTTCGGAGATTACCGGAGTATCCGCCGGGAATGGAATAGGACCGGCGGGCCGGATTGCTCCGCCCGCCGGTCGCGGGGATTGGCTTTTCAGGATCGGATCCCCGGGGTCTGCAAGTGATCAGGCCGCCATGTTTTACCCGTTCTTAGCATATGCCTGCGGCCTGCGCATGGTTCCAAGCGCCGCGCCATCCCGACGGCGGAGCGTTGTTATTTTGCACGATAATGATAATGATTCAAGTATCTTGCCCTGATTTCGCAGGGTTTTATCATGGATTGCATTCGGGAATTCACCAAAAATTGCATCGCCGATATAATATATTACTCCGGAAAATCACGGGCGATTTTGGAAAATGCCGACAGGGCACGGTTTTTCCGAAATCGCCCCTCGGAATCACCCCCGGAGTAGAGATCCCTTCTGCAAAGGAGGCGATTTGCGATGAATGATATCCAGGAGATGGCCATGCACCATCCGATCGATCTGCTGGATCGCGGAGTCGTCACCGGTACGAGTACGGTCGTCTCCCTTCTTGGGCTTGATCTGATCGGAATCCGCCAACTGAAAGTGGTAACCACCCTCGAAACCTGGTTGAATTGCGCCGAATTCCTCTGGTAGTTGGTGCTGGCGCCGGTTCAACCGTGGTCGCCGCAGGGCCGGCTCCGTCAGGCTCCCGGATGGCCGGGGCTCCGGGCCGGCCCTGGCGGACTTCCCCCCATAGGTACCCAAAGGATTGTTCAAAGGCAGAAGCCGCTTTCACCTGAGTGAAGGCGGCTTCTTTTTTGACTGCGGCGGGGGCCCGGTTTTTTGAGTATGGGAGAGCTGCGTCTATCAAAAAGAGGTCTGCTTGGCCGGAGCGGCCGGGAGGTCTGCCGCGCCGCCAAGGAAGCCCGGCCGCAGGTCGACGGGGACGGGTTGGCCGCGCAGGATGCCGCACTGCCGGGCCAAGGATTCGGCCAGGGCTTGCAGGCCGGGCTGTTGCGCCTCATGAAAGGGCAGCGTGATCGTGCCCGAGCCTTCCAGCTCCAGCCGGAGCAGCAGCATTCGTCCCCCAGGGACGGCGGAAGCATCATCCGGGGCCAATTGGATCCGGACGATCCGGGTCAACGGGATGAAATTCCAGACCCCGCCGTAGCGCATGGCATAGTATTTTCCGATCCGGTCAAGGTCGCGGATGGCGATGAGCTCCCGGTCGGTCAGGACGGTCAGGTGGTTTCCCACCAGCGTGCGCTGGAAGAACTTCAGATAGGGGAGATGGACCTCCGGTTGCAGGAGCGACTGCAGCACGGTTTCGCCCGGCAAGATGCTCTGCTTGGCAAAATT
This sequence comes from Hydrogenispora ethanolica, assembly GCF_004340685.1. Lineage (NCBI taxonomy): Bacteria > Bacillati > Bacillota > Hydrogenispora > Hydrogenispora ethanolica. Next base: position 4,032 of record NZ_SLUN01000003.1, read on the forward strand.
CATGAATTTGTAGTTCTGGCGGCTATAAATGTTCAATTTGGCCAATTCGGCTTGATGATCGCCGGGTTCCGGGAGGCTTTCCGCGGGAAGTGCCGCGCGGATTCGCGCGAAGAGCGGCTGGAAAAGCTGCTTGACGACGGCGCAATACTCGATCTTGAGCGCCGCGGCGCCGGGACAGTAAAGGGTGAACCAGGCGTAGAGGAGGCTGTGGCCGGTCTCCAGATAGGTGATCCGACTCAATGGATAGACGGCCGTCCGCAGTTCGTGTTGGACCTTCTCCGCGATGGCCACGGTCTCCTCCGACAGGCAGATCAGCTTGGGGGTGGTCTTCCGGAAACCGAACCGGTCCGGGGGGCAAAAGATGGTGTAGGGGAATTGGCGGCCGCCGTCGCGGATTGTTTCGCAAAATTCCCTGAAAAAACTGGGGACCTCTTCCGGGGTTTTCAATACGCGGGCCCAGGTATCCTTATACATCACGGCACCCTTCTTTCCTGTTTATCTTCCCATGAATTTTTACCCTTGTTCCCGTAGTTTCTGGTGGAGCAAGCCGTCCAGGGCGGTGTCGATTACCTGCCCTATCAACTCTTCCTGCTGGGATTCGGTGATCCGGATGTGGGTGAGCAACAGCGAGGTGATCCCGTGATTGACCGCCCAGAGCGTCTGAGCGATCAAGGCCGGATCGCGGGCGGGGAAGTACTGCTGCTCGATGGCCGCGGCCACCAGTTGCTGCAGGATCCGGAAGGCCTGCTGCGGAGCGCCGCCCCCGTCGCCCAGGGCGGGGCTTGCCTTTGCCAGCAAGCCCGATGCGAAAGCCAGCCGGTAATAATTGGGGTTCTCCAGTCCGAATTGGATGTAGGCGCGCATGCCGCGCCGGATGGCGGTCACTGGGTCGGCATCCGGCCCTTCGCCCAAGCAAGCGTCCTGGTAGGCGATGAACTGGGTGAAGATCTCCTGGACCAGGCAGGAGAGGAGCTCCTCTTTGTCTTTGAAATGATGATAGATGGTGGTGGGGGAGTATTCGATCCGGTTCGCCAGCTTGCGCATGGAGACATTCTCATACCCCTCCTGGACGAACAGCGTCTCGGCCGCGGCCAGGATCTTGCGGCGGATCGACTCTTTGTCCCGTTGTTTCCGTTCCTTGACTCCCATGGATACTCCGTTTCTAAACATCGTTACTTAAGTTAACACCGTTAATTATAACTCCAAAAACGGCCGATGTAAAGATTATCCATTCCCCATTTTGAAACTCCGGAGCGGGCTGTCCTATCTCCTTCCGATACGCATGGATCAGCGGCGGGGACTGCCACCGTATTGGCTATCGTTGCAGAGGCAACGGCGATGATCGCCGGAAGATCTTCAGCCGCTCCGGCGGCAGCGGCGATGCCCGCCGGCGTTGCCGGAGTTCTCCCGGCATGGACCGCCGCCGCGGCGAGAGGATCGGGAAGGAGCCCGGCAAGAACCGCGACCCGCGCGGTACGCTCAAGCGCAGTCCGCGCAAGGCCGGGCCGGGGGGCCGCTGCTGCACCGGAAGGAACGGCGGAGAATTTTTTAAAAAAATTTTTCGATTCCGAAAGGAAAATTGGAACCGGGATCGAATAAGAACAAAGTTAGTCCAATGGAAAAACAAAGTCTATCAAAAAGTGTGGGGCATAAGATGAAAAATAAAGCATGGAGTTCAGCCAATCTGGAGTTTGTGCAATGGTCCAACTACTTGCTGGTCCTAAATATACTGCGCAACCAGGGACCGATTTCGCGGGCGGAGATATCCAAGACCACTGGCTTGAGCCCGACCACCGTGAGCTATGCCGTGAATTCGCTACTCGAAAACCAGCTGGCCAAGGAGATCGGCGTGGGGGTATCCAGCGGCGGGAAGCGGCCGATCCTACTGGAGTTCAACCCCAAAGGCAGTTATATTCTCACGCTGGTACTGAATGAATTCAAGTTGCTTTGGGCTGTCTCCGATCTCCAGGGGGAACTGGAGCTGCTGGAAGAAATCCCGCTCCAAGGGAGAAAAGGCGAGGAAGCCCTGGACTTCCTGGTGCGGACCATCGAGCGGGCGCTGGCCCAGGCCGCGGCGGCGAATATCCACCCCGCCAGCATCGGCATTGGCATTTCCGGTATTGTCAACTTCAAGAAAGGCGAGGTTCTGTACTCCGCCGGACTGCAATGGAACAATCTAGAACTGAGGGCGATGCTCGAACAACAATTCGGCCAGGAGATCTTCGTCGTTAACGATATGAACGCCGCCGCTTACGCCGAGAAAGTCTTCCAGCCCGATCTGAAGGTCGCCAATCTTCTCTACATCATGGTCGGCCAGAAGATCGGCGCCGGGATGATCATCGACCATCGGATCTTTGAGGGATGTAACGGCAGCGCGGTGGAGTTCGGGCACACCAGCGTGAATCTTCACGGCCCGCGCTGCAATTGCGGCAATTACGGCTGCCTCACCGAGTATGTGTCCGAAGACGCGCTGCTGCGGCGGATCGCGGCGGCAATCCGCCAAGGCGCGCCCACCGCGCTGGAGGAGGAGGCGCTGACGGTGCCCGCCGTCGCCCGGGCGCTGCGGAGCGGCGACCCCTTGGCCGTGCAGACGGTGCGGGAAAGCGTCTTCGCGCTGTCGGTTGGCATCACCAACCTGGTCAATCTGTTCAATCCGGAATTGATCGTCATCGCCGGGGACGGAATGGTCCAATGCGATGAGTATTTTCAGGAACTAAAAACGAACATTTTTAACATGGCCCTGAAAACCGCCGCCCGGGATCTGGCCATCAGCCGTCACCGGGTCCCCCGGGCATTTTTAAAGGGAGTCGCCGCGCTGGCCATCGAAGCCTATTTCGAGATGCCGCGGGTGATGACGGCCTGACCGCGAAGGCGGCATCCGCATGGGATTTATGCCGTTTTCCTTCCGTGGAGACGGAGCGGCGTAATCATAAAAAACAACGAGGTGATCAAATGAAAAGGAAGTATGGTTTTCTGCGGTTAACGGTCATTCTCTTGCTCCTGTGCCTGACGGCGGCGGCCGTGGCGCAGGGCGCCGGCAAGCCGGTCACCATCACGATGCTCCAGCCCGGACTGGAACAGCCCAACATGAAACAGGCGACCCAGAAACAGATCGACCAGTTTGAAAAGGAGAACCCCAATATCAAGGTGGAACTGATCACGGTCGGCTGGGACCAGGCCTATGACAAACTGGTCAATATGTTTCAGACCAAAACCGCCCCTGACGTGATTTACACCGGCACCCGCTGGGTCGTCCCCTTCGCCAATATGAAAGGCATTCTCCCGCTGAACAAGTATTTTCCCAAAAGCAAAATGCAGCAATTCCCCAAGCCGCTGATGGACTCGGAAATATCGGGCGGCAAGATCTATGGCGTCCCCCATGCTTTCTCTTCCAAGGTATTGTTTTACCGCTCCGATTGGATCAAGGAACCCCCGAAAACCTGGAATGAACTGATCGAGACCGCCCAAAAGGTCCAGAAGGAACATCCCGGCGTATACGGCTACGGCGCGGCCGGGGCTAAACATGTCTCCACCACCGACCAGTTCTTCAATGTCCTGTTCTCCTTCGGCGGAAAGGTATTCGACCGTTCCGGAAAGTGTGTACTGAATTCGCCCCAGGGAGAACGAGCCTTAAAATTATATGCCGGTTTTCATTTGGATGCCAAGATCGTGCCGAGCCCGCTGGAGTACAACCGGGAGCAGTTGCCGATCCTGTTTAAGCAGGGGAAGATCGCGATGTTCGAGTGCGGTCCGTGGGCCGGCCGGATGATGGGCCTGAAGCCCGACAATACGGAAGTGCCGTACAAAATGGCGTTGTTGCCGGCCGGCACTGAACAGCACTGCATTCTGAACTCCGATTCGCTGGTGGTCTCGGCCAACAGCAAGAACCCCGCCGCCGCCTGGAAGCTGATCGATTACTTAACCACGCTGGACGTCCAGGCCGAATACGATCGCGATCACGGGCTGACCCCGATCCTGATCGAAGAGGCCAAAATGCCGGAGTTCAAAGACGATCCCTATTTCGGGATCTTCATCAAGGCCATCGACAACGGCCTGCCCCAGCCGCAGCCAGCCATCTGGGAGCCTTTCCAGGACATCATCGCCAACATGGTCCAAGAAGCGTTCCAGGGCGTCAGCCCCAAAGCGGCCCTGGCGAAAGCGGTGAAACTCATCAAGGAACAGCAACTGGAACCGAGACGCTAACGGAAGAAACCGTAATTGCCGGCCATGAAACCGGCAATTACAATTTTATCGGAGACGAAAAGGGGTGGATTGAAAGATGAGGGATTCGTATCCGGCGGGCCTTCCCAAGCATGATCTCCGGCGCATGATCTCTCCCGAATATTCCCCGCTGTGCTATTTGGCCGGGGCCCTGCTTATTCTGGCTGTTTTTGTGGCGTATCCCATCCTCCGGGTGCTTTATATGTCACTGATGCATAATGTCTTGACCCGGCCGGATCAGGGGATCTACTTCGTCGGCCTGGGGAATTTTCTCTCCCTGCTGCAGAATGCCGATTTTTTAATGGCCTTTCAGCGCACGGTCTGGTGGACCCTGCTGTCGGTGGCCGGCAAGACGGTCATCGGCTTCATCATCGCCTTGCTCCTAGTGAACATCACCCGCGGCAAGAAACTCTTCATTTTCCTGCTGTTCATTCCGTGGGTCACGCCGAATGTGGTTGGCGCGATCACCTGGCGCTGGATCTTTGACGGCCAGTTCGGGATGCTCAACTGGCTGCTGCTGCAGTTGCAGCTCATCAGCCAGCCCATCTCCTGGCTGAGCAGCAATTTTTATTCGTTTTTATTCACCGCCCTGGTCGACGTGTGGGTGGGCGTGCCCTTCATGGCCATTGTCTTCATGGGCGGGCTGCAAATGGTATCCCAGGAGATCCTGGAGTCGGCGGATATGGACGGCGCCGGGTACTTCAAGAAGCTGTTTTATATCAAGCTTCCGGTGATCCGGCCGATCGTCCTGGTCGCGACCACGCTGTCGGCGATCTGGACCTTCAATTCGTTTCAGATCATTTGGCCGCTGACCCGGGGCGGACCGGTATCGGCCACCGAGACGCTGATCATTAAAGCATACCGGCTGGCCTTCGGCTCTTTCGACATCGGCATGGGCTCGGCGGTGGCGGTCATCATTTTTCTGGTGCTGCTGGCTTTCAGCGCGTTCTATAATCAAAAACTCAGCGAAACCGACTAAAGGGGAGGCGGGATTCCTTTGCAAGCGAAACATCGCGGTTCATCGATCATTTCCTACGCACTTTTGAGTCTGATCATTCTGGCCATGCTGTTCCCGTTCGCGGTGATGCTGTCGACCTCGTTAAAAACCTATCAAGCGACCTTTCAATGGCCGCCGCAGTGGCTTTCCCACCCGGTGATGTGGCAGAACTACTTCGAGGTCTGGGTCAGCGAATATCATTTTAGCAAACCCTTTGTCAACAGTTTCGTGGTATCCTTCTTTACCAGCTTGTTGAGCATTCTTTTCGGTTTTCCGGCGGCGTACGCGCTGACCCGCTTCCGTTTCCGAGGCCACCGGGCGCTGATGTTCGTGGTGCTGCTGACCCAGATGTTTTCGCCGCTGATCATTATCATCGGAATGATGCAGATGATGAGTTCGCTCGGGCTCATCAACAGCCTGATGGGCTTGATCCTGTCCAACGGGGCCATCTCCCTGCCGATGGCCATCTGGCTGCTGCACGGATACTTGAAAGGCATACCGCTGGATATGGAGCACGCGGCGATGATCGACGGCTGTTCCAGGGTAGTGGCGGTGCGGAAGATCATTTTTCCCATCGCCCTCCCCGCCGTGCTCATGGCCGGTATTTACGCCTTCATCATGGCCTGGAACAATCTGCTTTTTCCGCTCGCCTTCATCACCGATCAGTCCTTAAAGACCATTCCTTTGGCACTGACCGATTTTGTGGGCATGAATATTGTCTATTGGCATCAGATGATGGCCGGGGGAATCATTGCCACCGTGCCGATAGCGATCCTGTTCAGTTTCGTGCAAAAGTTCTTTGTGGCCGGGATCATGGGCGGCGCTATCAAAGAGTAGTCCATTATATTTGGAGGAGGAAACTTGGTAATGCTTGAAGCTGCATTAATCGGTGCCGGAAATCGCGGGAACGATGTCTATGGCGGGTATGCTCTGGAACACCCGGAGGAGATCCGCTTCGTCGCTATCGCCGAACCCGATGCCGCAAAAAGGAAACGCTTCGCCGAATTGCACGGGGTGCCGGAGAACCGGCAATTCGTTTCGTGGCAGGATTTAATGGCCCAGCCGAAGTTGTGCGATCTCCTGTTCATCTGCTCGCTGGACCGGATGCATTACGAGCCGACGCTGCTGGCGTTGGACCAGGGATACCATGTGATGCTGGAGAAACCCATGGCGACCGAGCTGGAGAAGTGCATCGCCATGGTCCGGGCGGCGAAGCTCCGGCCGGGAAAGCTGACAGTGGCCCACGTGCTGCGCTATACGCCGTTTTTCGGAAAGATCAAAGAACTGATCAGCTCCGGCGCCATCGGGGAGGTGGTGGAGATCAACCTGGATGAAAACGTGGGGTATTGGCATTACGCCCATAGCTATGTCAGGGGAAACTGGGCCAATTCCCGGGAATCCTCCCCGATGATCCTGGCGAAAAGCTGCCATGACATGGACCTGTTGGTGTGGCTTTCCGGAAAAAAACCGCTACGGCTGGCTTCCTTCGGCTCCTTACAATACTTTAAATCTGAAAACGCTCCGGAAGGTTCCGCCGAGCGCTGCCTGGACTGTCCCTTGAAGCACCAGTGCCCTTATTCCGCTGTCCGGCAATACCTGGGCCAGGATACCGGCTGGCCGGTGAGCGTCATCAGCCAGGATTTATCGAGCGCCGCGAGAGTGGACGCCTTGCGCAAGGGCCCTTACGGAAGGTGCGTCTACAAGTGCGATAATAATGTGGTGGATCACCAGACGGTCCATGTGGAATTCGAGGGGGGGACCATCGCCAATTTCACCATGTGCGGCCTCACCCACGAACTGTCCCGAGAGATCAAGATCATGGGGACGCTGGGCATCATCCAAGGAAAATTCGAAAGCAACCGGATTGCAGTCCATTATTTCGGCAGGGAGGAGGAGCTTATCACGACGCCCCAATGCCCGGGCCGCCATGGCGGCGGCGACTACGGCCTGATGGAACAGCTGATCAAGGCGGAGCGCGAAGGCAAAATGGCCGCCGATACCTCGGCGGAGGTCTCATTATCCAGCCATGTGATGGCTTTCGCCGCCGAAGAATCCCGTTTGACCGGGAGAGTGATTCAACTGGACCAATTTTCGCGCCTTCCGGGAAGCTCCGACGGAGCATAACGGCGTCCGGCAAGACGGGTTGCTTGAGCTTGTCGAAATTTTTAAAAATTCTTGTATAACTTCGCGCAACCCGGGTCATTCTATACTCAGGGATTTGTAGTAGCCGAGGCGCAGATTGATAAAGGCTCTGTCTTCGGACTTGAAGGGTCTTTATCAGTCGAGCAACTGATCATTATGGGTTCTTTCGCAAGGATTCATAATGGTCTGAGCTAAGATTGTCATCGGTGGGCCAACTTGCTACGGCAGTTGATGAGACTGTCGTGGTAGGGAAACTTATCGGTAGCGGTCGAGCCCAGATTGGCAATGGAGCGAAAGGGTTTATTTGCAGTCGAGAGATTGCAGGTAGATCCCCAAGTTTCCTTGTCAGTCGGTCAAAGGTTATCGTAGTACGTGTAATGGGTGTTTGCAGCCGAAAGGTTGCAGATATCCACGCAACGTGGTGCGGTAGCCGGAGATAAGGTTACTGCAAGTTCCTTTTTTTATGCCCGGACCATGAAGGCCGGGCCTATTTCATAATATTTTCCGAAAGACGGCAGGAAAAAATGGAAAACTGTTGAAATTAACTTTACGATTCCGTAACATTTTTCAAAAATTTTGGATTGCGAGTTCAATCTCGATCGGCGCTGGGTTAATCCTTTGAAGGAACGGTTGACATCATCCGGAGGGGGCATGTGGCGATGGCTGAGGAGACGGTCTGGGGTTCCATGGCGAGGCGTTCGTTAAAAGCGAAACTGATCGGGGGCTTGCTCCTCATCGTGCTGGTCCTGGGCGGCGTGGGCATCGGCTCCTATATCGCGTTGCGTTCGGTCATCACCCAGTTGAATACCATGACCGAGACCACCATCATCGCCAATGACCTCATCGCGCCGGCCCTGGCCATTCCGGAGCAGCTGAACCAGTTCTTCCTGTTGAAGAAGGATGAATCTCGGCAGGAAATCTCCGACAATCTGGCCATTCTCCAAAAAGACGTGGATTTATTGAAGACTCAGGTCTGGGACGAGGACGGCGCCGGCCTGGTGGACTCCTTGGCGAATATCATCCAAACGTACCGGGAGCGGATCGATGAAGCCTTCAATTATCTCGACAAGCAACAGGACAGCACCGCCGCGGCCGCCGCGGGCGACGGGGCCGATGTTAAGAAAATCGGCGGTCTGGTGCAAAATACGATTCAAGGCTTTCACGAGCGCTCGGCAGAGGTCAAAAAGACGGGCGGGTTTATCAAGGATACGGTCCAGGAACTGATCGCCACCGAATTGAACTACTACCGGAAAGTCAAGGCAATGTTGGACCGGCGCCTCAATCAACTGGGCTTTCTCATTCTGGGGATCCTGATCGTCACCGCCGGACTCAGCACCCTGCTGGCCGGGCTCTACCTTACCAAAATCACCGGAACCATCTCGCGGCTGGCCTACGCGGCCCAACGCATCGCTGCCGGAGACCTGCGGGTCGAGGATGTCGGGGTCACCTCCAGGGACGAAATCGCGATCCTGGCCAACTCCTTTAATAAAATGAGCGAAAATCTGCAGCAGCTGATCGGCAAGATCGGCGCCAGCAGCGCCCAGGTGGCGGTATCGGCCCGCTTTTTGCAGGAGAGCGCCGATCAGAGCACCCGGGCCAGCGAGCAAATTGCCGCCACCATTCAACAGATATCGCTTGGCGCCACCGAGCAGTCCCATGAATCCCAAAAGACGGTGGACGTCGTCAATGAACTGTTGGCGGGGAATGAGAAGATCTCCGCCAATGCCGGACGCGTCCTGGAAACTTCGGAGAAGGCCACGCAAGCCGCTGCCCTGGGCAACCAAAAGATCGCCGGACTGATCAGCCAGATCGGGGTGATTGAGGAGAAATTCGGCGCGATTCAGACCGTGACCGACAGTCTGCGGCAGCGTTCCGACGAGATCGGCGAGATCCTCGGGGCCATTACCCAGATCTCTTCCCAGACGAGCCTGTTGTCGCTGAATGCCTCGATCGAGGCGGCCCGCGCCGGGGAATACGGCCGGGGCTTCGCCATCGTCGCCGACGAGGTCAAGAAACTGGCGGAGGGCAGCGAACAATCGGTCATCGATATCACCCAGATCCTGGAGGAGATCCAGCGCCTGTCGGAACAGGTGGCCGCCAGCATTTTGGCAGGAGTCAAGGAGGTCAAAAACGGCAACGCCGTCGCCCAGGAAGCCCGGGTGGCCTTCCAGGCGATCGTGAACACCAGCCTCGAAGTGGAGCAGCAAGTGAAGCAGATGACAGAGGAGATTCAAAAGATGGTCGGCGAGATCAAAAATGTCGAGGGAATGAGCCAAACCATCGCCACCATCGCCGAGGAATCCTCCGCCAGCAGCGAAGAGGTGGCCGCCGCCGCCGAAGAGCAGACCGCCGGGCTGGAGGAGATCCTGAGCTCCGCCTCGACGCTCTCCCGGATGGCCGTGGAGCTGCGTGAAACGGTGCAACAGTTCAGCGTGTAATGATACCGCCGGCTTTGGAAGCGGATGGGTATTTTCAAAGACTTATACTGTGAGGCTGCTCCTACGGGGCAGCTTCTTTTGATTTCCCGCTTTTTTGGTGGGGTGAAAAGCCTTCGGAATTGGCCGTTTATAAATCATCCGGTTCTGGTATAATCTTCGTAACCATCCCCGGACTGAAATGAATGATGGGTCAGGGGACAATGAGTTCCCAATCGTTGGGTTGCGAAATATTGGAGGAGGTTCGAGCCATGAATGAAGAAATCGAGTTGCAAGACCTTTCGGCTGCCGATCGAACGGCGGTCATCGCCATTTTCAATGATGCCATTGAGAACAGCTTCGCGGCCTATCCCGAACATCCGGTGAGCTACGAGTTCTTTGACATGATCCTGCATTCCGTCAAAGGATATCCGTCAGCCACCCTCCGGACTCCGGCGGGCATGGTCATTGGATTCGGTTTTCTCCGGCCTTATCATCTTATCCCCGTCTTTCGCAGGACGGCCGAGATCTCCTATTTTATCAAACCGGAGTATACCGGCCGCGGCCTGGGCCAGCGGCTGCTCGATCATTTGTTGGCGGGAGCGCGGCAAATGGAGGTGGACTGCATCGTGGCCAGCATCAGTTCACTGAATCCGCCCAGCCTCAAGTTTCACAGGAAGCACGGATTTCAGGAATGTGGCCGTTTCCTGCGGGTCGGCCGCAAAAAAGGAACGGATTTTGATGTAGTCTGGATGCAGCGGTTGCTATAAGCCGATCGCTATATGACGCCATAATTTGAATCCCATGATGTGCGAAAAACGGCGAGGCGTTCGTCATTTTCCCAAATCATTGACACGAAGGATTCATGTCGCTGAGCTCGGAGTAAAGCCTCTCTTTCCCTACCTCGCCTGGCCTATCCCGTGGCTGCGCCGAACTCATCTTTTTCGAAAAATTTCTCCGCTTTTGTGGGAAACTAAGCAAAATGCGCAGGATTTAACCGGCCAGATCGCGAATCTTTTCCAAAAATTGAGCAAAACTGTTTTTCCCGTCAGCGGTTCCAGCGGAGCGGGATATGGTTACGCTGCAGTGATAGCGAAGGAGAGGATGGCATGAGCCTCAAGGAACAGCTTCGAAAGACGCGGCGAGGCATGACGCTTTGGAATGAACATACCGACAGCCTCATTCAGTACCAGGTGGAGCGGCGGGAGACCGGCCAACGGGTGCTTCATCCGTCGGCCAATGTGATCGATGAGAAGGCGTTTCTGACCGATGACGCCAATATCGCCGTGCTTTCGGATATTGAGATTTTGGAAGTATTCCAGGAATATAACCGGCGCGAGTTGCCCCGGTTCCTGCTGGCCGGCGCCCGCCGCGAACTCCGGCTGAACCCTGCCGAGCTCAAGGTGGGAGTATTGACCGCCGGCGGCAATGCCCCCGGTTTGAACGTGATTGTGGATTCCATCGTCAAACACCAATTCGCCTTGGGCACCGAATACTGCAAGCAGCATGGAATCACGCTGCGGGCGGGATTTCCGCCGGATCTGAAGTTCACCGGGATCATCGGCGGGTATCGCGGCCTGTTGAATTTGGACCAAACGGACCGGGAATGGACCATGCCTCTGAATCCGTTGGTCACCGATCCCTGGACCCATCTCGGCTGCAGCAATCTGCACGCCCTCCGCGCCGAGCGGCGCAAGGACAATATCGACCGGATGGCCGAGAACGTCCAAAAACTGGACCTGGATATCCTGTACGCCATCGGCGGCGACGGCACCCTGCGGGCCGCCGGCCAGCTGGCCGACAAACTGAAGGAGAACGGTCATAAGTGTCTGGTGGTCACCGGGCCGAAGACCATGGACAATGACATCAACTTTACCGACTATTCGTTCGGCTTCCGGACCACGGTGGACAATGCCATCCAGATGCTGCGCGATTTTCACCGCGAGGCGGAGACCCTGGAAAGGGTGGCCGTGGTGCAGCTGTTCGGAGCGGGCAGCGGCTTCGTAGCGCTGCATACCGCCTATGCCAGCGACGACGCGGATTATGTGCTGATTCCGGAGGCGCTCGGCGAGACGGTCGGCGACGCTCTGGCGGAGTTGGACCGGTGTGTGGAGCGGATCAAAAAACGCCGCGAGAAACGGATGCATGCCTTGCTGGTGGTGGCCGAAGGAGCCGTGCCCATTCTCAAAGTGGCGCTGGATGCCAAACGGGACGGCCTTCCCCTCGGGACCCGGGTGGATGAACAATTCATGCAAGGAGCCAGGGAGAAGCTGGACAACGCTTTCCTGGCGCTGATGGATTACTTCAAGGCCAATATTGCCCCGGATATCTTTTACGTGCAGCCGCGGCACCTGATCCGGGCTACGCCGCCCAATGGCTTTGACATCGATCTCTGTAAGTACACCGGCCGCCTGATGGTCGACACCGCGCTGGCCGGATACACCCAATGCACCGTCAATCTTTGGCAGGGCAATTATGTGTTGGTCCCCATCATCACCGCGGTGGCCGGGCTGAAGAAGGTCAATACCTATGATTACTATTACAATTCCATGACCGAGAAGTACCGCCTGGATTGAAGGGCTCTGCGGCTGATTTACTGGGAGGATTCAAGTGTCCGGGGGGAAGCCTATCCATCCTATATATTAAAGAAATTCAATCGTGTAAACCGTTCAAGCAGGGAGATTTCCCTGCTTGAGTTCTAGTACGCCGGAGCGCCTAACTACTTTGCGGCTGCTTCGGTATCTTTTCATGGAGGGATAAGATGATCCATTGGATCTGGAAATACCGGGATTTCATTACTGCCTATGATGGATGCCCCGCCCCGGAATGCTGGGTGGATAGGTATGAGCAGTCTTATCTCGCGCCCAACCGCGAATTGCTCGAGGCCATCCATTTTCAGCCCAAAGGTTTCCCCACCGTTGCCAGCATCCTGAAACGCGTCGGCGGGTTGGGGCAGGGGCATTTCGCGCCGCTCCGCTCCAACATCGGCACTTTCGAAGCGTATGAAACGGAGATCGTCCGGATTACCCAAGCGATCCTGGACCGGTTCGGAGCGGGTGCCGTCATCCCCGAGGTTGAGCTCTATGTCTTGGTCGGTCTGGATTGCACCAACATTTATGCCACGCCTTATGGTGGACGGGACGTGACCGTACTATGCCTGGAGTCGGTCCAGGGCGACCTGCAATGGTTGCGCCTGCTGCTGGCTCATGAGTGCCATCACTGGCTCAGAGACCGCTATTTTCCGGGCCGGCTCTTTGGCGACTGCATCGGACAACGCGCCGTCACCGAGGGACTGGCCATCGCCTGTTCCGAGTGGCTGTTTCCGGGTTATCCGGCCCACGAATACTGTTATCTTCCCGAAAGCACCCTGCAATGGGTCGCCGCCCATTGGGAGAGCGTCGACCGGGTCTTCCGGGCTCAAGCCCGGGAGAATGATAACCGTTCCGGCTTTTTTACCCGCAATGCCACATCCGGCCTGCTTCCCGGCGAATGCCCCCGGATCGGCTACGCCTACGGGTATCTCAAGGTAAAACAATACCTGGCGGCCCATAACCTGACTCCGGCGGCAGCGGTCGATCTGGATTGGGAGAAAGTGTGGGCATAGGATTTTGTAAGATCCCAAGTGCCGATTCACGCTCTTTTTTTAAAAGCGCGGCGAATCGCGGGGACCGGGTGTTGATCAAAACGGGAGAAGATGGTATGCTATAAAAGCGTTGTGATAAACCCTGTCCGAAGGCCAGGGTGAACACAAAAGCTCAGAAAAGCAAGTGATAAAGTCGTTTTTTAGCCCACTGAAAGGATGATTTCCGAATGGACGACTTTATCACATGGCTTATAATTCAATTGATCTTATTTTAGGGAGCGTTATCAGATGGTCGCAATCATTAACATGAGCGGAAGAGCGATGAACGGGATTCGTGTCGCGAAAATTCAATATTATGTTAATTTGATGGCTGACCTGTCAAACGCTTCTCCATTATCAAAAGCATCGGCGTAAAAATCTTTGATGCGTTGAACCTCCGGGTTGTGTTGACAGCGAAGCACAATACGGAGGTTTTTTTATGGTTAAAAAGCAATGGGATATACCCCGCAATTGGCTCTTGTTTTTGGGCAGCTCCTTCATTTCGGGATTAGGGACTAAGTTGACCACCATCGGTTTGGCCGATAAATTATACAAGCTGACCGGGGACAATTTCAGCATCAGCCTGGTCTTCCTGCTGCAAAGCCTGCCGATGCTGTTTTTGGGGGTCATGGCCGGAACCCTTTGTGATCGCTACAATAAAAAAGGGTTATTTGTGGCGGTGAATACGTTCTATGCCGTAACGTCCTTTCTGTTTGCGGTTACCGCGAGTCCGCCGCTGCTTTATTTGATCCTGTTGCTGACCGGGGTCCTTCAGACCTTGTTCCTACCTTGCCGGATAGCTTTTCTGCCGCAGATCGTGGACCCGGCGGATTTGATGCGGGTTAATGGCATGCGGGCTTCTCTCAACGGAATGATCGCGATTTTCGGGTATGGCTTCGCCGGGGCAATTGTGGGTTATCTCGGCAATACCGTGGCATTTGTCATGGATGGCTGCTCCTTTTTGAGCGTGGCGTTCACCACGCTCTTTCTGCAAACGACGGCCGCTCCAAACGCGACCGCCGTAAAGCAATCCGCTTCGGACCAGCGTTTCTCCTTCAAGACGACTTGGAATATGATTCGAAACCACCCCCGGCTTCAAGCGGTCCTTACCCTGGAAGTCCTGACCAACTTCATTATTATACTGCAAATCCCGCTGACCTACATCTTTGTCGCCCGGTATTTGGGGGGCCCCGCCCGGATGGCCCAGCGGACCGGACTGCTCTTCGCCGCCGCCGGAATCGGCACGTGTTTGGGCGGCTTGTTGCTGAACCGCTTGCGGAGCGGCAATCGGCTGCTGGCGTTGCCTAAGGCTTTACTCTTCGACAGCCTGTTGGTATTGAGCTTTGCCCTGGTCCGCTTTTTCCCGCTAAACCTCATTTTATACGGGTTGATGGGGGTTATTGCCGCGTTTATGGGGACCATTCTGGAGACGGCGGTACAGGAGTGGACTCCGCCTGAGCATTTGGGCGCGGTTTCCGGGTTCATTCACTCGATAGTCGAGCCTATCTGCGTGGTCTCGCTCTTATTAGGGGGCTTGCTCACCCAGTGGTTGGAGCCAAGCTGGCTATTCATCCTTTGCGCCGGTGCCGAATTGTTGACCGGTGCCTATTTTCTGAACCGGTTTCGCGCAGAGGCCGGAGTGACATCGACATCGGAAAAACTCGGTTCTTAGTTCATCCCGGCCAAGTCGCCAATGATGTCCGGCTGGTAATGGTTACAGACTTTATTCTGCATCGAATCACAGAGCGGGATATCCGCGACGAGGGAGACCGGCGCTCACGGTAATGAGGACAGGTCGCTCGTTTCTTGGGCTTGCCCGCACGACTCCTGAGCAAGTATGCCCAACAACCGTGCCTGTTGACACTGTGGATCCGCATCCTTACACAGTTACTGTGCGAGCATGCACAGTAACCGGGTAAACATTCAAAGCAACTGGGCGGGCAGGTACAGTGATTGGGCGTGGATACACTGTGAATGAGTGAGCGTGCGCAATGACCGGGATTGAATACCCGATCGTTGCGCATGCTTGGGTGCGAGAGGAATATGTTCGCGGACTTTCCCGGCGTTTCACCCGGACGAGCGGGGCTAAAGAGTTTTTAAATCTTCGGTCCGGCCCGGCTTTTGGGGCACTCTCCGGGCCGCGAGGCACCAGCCGATTCCCGCCAGAATGAGCGGGTACAATCCGGTCCAGCCAGTAAAGGCGTACACTGCCAGACAGACGAGGAGCGCGATCAGGGCGGAGCGGCGCTTGGAGGGTTCGGAGCCGAACAGTTTCACGGCCGCGGCCATTCCAATGATGTATAAGGCGATAAAGACGGCGCTGGTGAGTTGCATCAGCACCGAGGTGACGGCCTGATCGAGCGCGGCTGCTCCCAGCACCGCCAAAAAGAGCGGGATCAGGGCCAGTAAAACCCGGTACGGCGTTTGGTGCTTCGGATGCAACTTGGCAAAACAGGCCGGAAAATCACCCTGGCGGGCCTGGGCATAGACCAGCCTGGAAAAACCGGCCACGTAGGTATGGATCGACCCGTAGCAGACCACAAAACCGAGTACCGCCACGACGGCTCCGGCTAAGCTTCCCCAGCTCTGCAGGACGAGAGTCGCCAGGGCGGCCAGATTATCCTCAGCCAGATAGGAGCGGGAGCCGACGGTGACCACCGCCAGCAGCAGATAGAGGAGGTTGATCACCACCAGCGATCCGCCCAGACTCAAGCGAATATCGCGGGCCGGATTGCGAAATTCCTCCGCCAGATGGCCGATCATCTCCCAGCCGACAAAAGCCCAGAACAGGATGGTCATGGCCGTGCCCACCGGCCACCAACCCCGCGGCGCGAAGGGCGTAAAAGCCGCCGGGTGCACCTTGGGAAAAGCGGCGACGATCACCAGGATGACGATGGCGGCGATCAGCCCGACCACTCCCAGCTGGACATTACCCGAGAGGGTAATACCCCGGTAATTGAAGCAGATGGCCAGCAACAGCATGACGCCGGCGATCAGGAAAATCGCTGTTTTGGGAAGTCCGAGATACACCCCGATATAGTTCGCGCCGATCAGGACGGAGACCGGCGCTCCGATCGGCACCGTCCCCAAGAACAGCCAGCCCGTAATGGCGCCGGCCCGGTCGCCGAAGGCGCGTTGGGCATAGGCGGCGATTCCGCCGGCCTCCGGATAACGCCCGGCGAGATGGCTCAGGGTGATCACCAAAGGCACGGTCAATAACCCCATCAACAGCCAACTTACCAACGAAGCCGGTCCGGCCAGCTGCGCCGCGAGGACCGGCAGGATCAGGATTCCCGAACCCAACACCGCGCCGGTGGTCAAAGCCAAGCCTTGCACCCACGAGAGCGAACGCCGCAAAGAAGGTTCGCTACTCATTGGGAACGCCGCCTTACGCTCATTTCTTCTTTGAGAAGCCAGGTTTTCCCCTCATTCTTCGAGGTAACCGAGCGCCAGTGAAACGAGTCCGGGGTAATCTGCGAAAAGATCCAGCGGCTCAAACCATCCTCGCGGCAGGTATCTTCCAGCACAATTTCAGCGCCGACGGGTTTAGCGATGAGATTCCGGACCCGGTGATTGGCCGGCCCGATCCAAACGATCTGCCAGGCGTCGATCTTCGGATCATAAAAGCGCAAGGTGGAGCCGTATTCACCCTGGGGACTGCCTGGCTTCCGGCGTTCGCTGCGGGAAGGACAGATCCAGACATCCTGGATAACCCGGCCGTTGAGCGCCCAGGCAAAGATCCACTCTCCTTTGACAGTCCAAGGGCTGCCATCGGCCTTAAAACCAGTCCAATCAAAGTCCCATTCCCCCACGAACTGTCCGAATAGCATGGGGTCGCCCGCATCGGAAGCGGGCCCTTCCGACCAAAGCGCTGCGGCAAAAGCTTCCTGTTGATTCATCATCATCTGAACCTCCACCTGGATTCGATTTCGGCGTCAAACTCCCAGCCGGCCTTCTCCAGTCAAAGAGCGGACCACTGGAATACGCGCTGGTTTCAATATAACAAACACTTTTGAAACTGTCAATATTAACTAAGATAGTTACAAGTTGTTTCAAAAAAACACCGCTTGTAGATTCGGCGGTGATTTCAAGAGTGGATCGGGATCCCGAAATCATTTGATGTTAATCAGCATGAAGCCGCCCAGGCAGAGCAGGATCCCCAGACCATTAATCAGGGTCATTTTTTCTTGGAAAAACAATAGCCCCACCGGGATCAATACCAAGGTGATAATGACGGTCGAAAAGAACTGCGCGACGCTGATATTCCAGCCGGCCCGGTAAGCCAGTAAGAAACCCAGCTCTAAGCCGACGATGGCGATTCCCAGCGATAGACATGTCCAGTTCAGTTTCTTCAGGGAGGCGGCGAGCCCCTCTTGCAAAGGAAAGAAGGGCAACAGGATGAGGGTGAACGCCGCCGCCGTGAGATAGGTCACAGTGAGGGAGAGAATGGGGTGGGCTGCAACCGGAGTGGATTTTTGGGAAATATGGTAAAAGACATTGGAGATCACCACCAAAAAGATGGCAAAGTAGTAAAGCCACATGAAATTTTCTCCCGGGTATAGATTTTTATTTTAAATACCATTATCACCCATCCTCCCGTGAAAGTCAACTTCGGGCGGTAGAAATTTAAAAAGCGGTTTGCCAAGGCCGGCGCGTGATGGAGAGTCATTGAATTGGCGACCCGCCCGGTAACCGGCGGGGATGAGCTGAACCGTTTACAAGCAAAATACAAAGGCCCACTCCAGACAGGGAGTGGGCCGGGGATGACGGGGTTTCAGTAGTTTATCTCCGTTACTTTCCAACCGGTTACGCTGGTAAATAGGGGAATCGCCAGGGGTTCGTACTCCAGCACCAGCGGATTGTTGAGATTGTTCCAAACCGTGATGCCCTTATTCAGCTTGAGGGCGTTGAGCGCCTCGGGCTTCCCGTTCAGCAATACCGGGAAGATCACTTTTTCCTTGACGGTCAAGTCGGCCGCGGCCCAGTTGAGCGCGCCGCTGCCGCCTTCCTTGAAAGTCTCCGACCGGCCTTTCTCCCGCAGTTCGCTCAGGATCATCTGCGAAAGCCAGGGCGCGGTGTCGGTAGTGGCCTTGGACTCGCCATTCCGGTACCAGGGGTTAAAATTTTTGCTGGTCTTCATTTCCAGCAGAATCCGGGTTCCTTTCCAGGCTTCCCGATCCTTTTGGGGCCGGATCCAGGTATATGTAATCGAATCGGGGAAGGAACTCTTCACGACCGTCACTTCCCAAGTGCTCTCTTTCTGCTCCATATGGGCGATAATGTAACGGAATTTCACCTTCATCTGGGGACGGATCGGGCTATAGTCCTGTTCGGCCCGGATCATCCCGGCATTGGCGGTGGTCATCGCCAACAGCGCCAACAGTACCAAAAATAAACGTTTCATTCTCATCGACCTCCTGCTTTGCCGGACCTCAACCAAAAAGGTCCGGGAAAGAATTTACTTCGGGTTCTTTCCATCAATGGATTATTCAACCCCCGACCAATCAATTCCTGTCAATGATCGAAAATTTCTCGCGAGGGGTTCGAACGCGAGGATACGACGGTTTATTGTAGGAGAAAATTTCCTATGCTATAATTTATGTTATAATCGGGGGAGAGATTTTGCATTCAAGCCGAAATTGAGGGGCTTTTGAAAGCAAAATGGTCTTCAATACTGGAATGGTGGGCAAGATGGAGGTTGAAACCTTAGTTCATATTCTTCAGGAATTGATCCCCGGCAAGAACGCCGGGGGTTCGCTCCGTTTTGTCCCGGATCTGGGAACATTGCCGGTCGGACGGATCGGGGTGGCGGTCGACCCGACCCCGGAGAATATCCAGACCGCCGTGGAGCGGGGCATCGACTTGCTCATTACCTATCATCCCTGGACCGGCGAGGCGACAGAGATCGTGAACCACGCCAACCTGCGGCTGCTGGCCTTGCATGGGAACTGGGATTCCGCCCCGGCCGGGATCCTTCCGGAACTGGTCCAAGCTTGCGAACTGCGGGAAGTGGCAGAACGGGACGGAGTGATGATCGGTACCACCGAAACGGCGTTGCGCGGCTTGATTGAAGTCTGCCAACGGACGCTGGAGCTTACCGTGGTGCCCTATTTTGGCGAATTGCGAAGCCCGGTCCGGAAGGTCGGTATTTATCTGGGTTCGGGATTTCTGCCGCACCGTCGCGCAGTCTGGGAGACATGCCGCGCCCAGGGGTGCGATACGCTGCTCTCCGGCGAACTGACCATGGCGGCACTGCGGTTCGGGACTGAACATCAATTAAAACTGATCGATCTGGGGCATAGCGCGGCGGCCCGCGCCGGCATGAATAAATTCCGCCGTTTACTGGCCGAACGATTGTCCGATCACTGCCCGGTTGATTTTCTGGACGGGCTGTATTCGTGCAATTATTTTACGAGCTATTCCATTCTCGACAATTATAGCGCCGCCTTCACCGAAAGCGACGATCTGGAGATGGGTCCGGAACTGTTTTCATTTATCGAAAAAATGGAGTGAATCAAGATGTTACTGGTTTTGGATATCGGCAATACCAACACGGTGGTGGGCGTCTACGAGGACGCCAAATTGCTGGCCGATTGGCGGCTGGCCACCGATCGCCTGAAGACAGTCGATGAGTACGGGATCCTCGTCAAAAGTCTTTTTAGCGAAGCCGGGCTCGACCACCGCCGGGTGGAATCGGCCATCATCTCCAGCGTGGTGCCGCCGGTGACCGGGCTGTTCGCCGGGATGATCGAAAAGTATTTCGGAGTTCGTCCCAGGGAAGTGGGACCGGGGGTCAAAACCGGCCTGGTCATCAAGTATGAGAATCCCCGCGAGGTCGGGGCGGACCGGGTGGTCAACGCCGTGGCCGGCATTCAGCTGTATGGGCCGCCGCTCGTCATCATCGACTTCGGGACGGCCACCACCTTTTGCGCCATCGGCGCTCAAGGGGACTATCTGGGCGGATCGATCGCGCCCGGGCTGGGCATCATCAGCGAAGCTTTGTTCATTCGTACCGCCAAGCTGCCCCGGGTGGAGATCGTCCGTCCCAGGACCGTGATCGGCAAAAACACTGTCAACAGCATCCAATCGGGGTTGTTCTTCGGGTATATCGGCATGGTGGAGAGCCTGATCACCCGGATCAAAGCCGAAATGAACTGCAATCCCCTGGTGGTGGCCACGGGTGGTTTAGCCGAGCTCATCGCCGGCGATACTAAAATGATCGATCGCATCAACCCCTATCTTACCTTGGAGGGTCTCCGCTTGATCTACGGGATGAACCAGAACGCATGATTGACACGGTGGATAACCGGCCGGAGAAGGCCATTTTGATAGGATTATCGTCTCCGCGGGCCGATGAGCGGATCCTGGAGTACGAATGGAACGAATTCGCTGAGTTGGTGAAGACGGCCGGAGCGGAGGAAGCCGGCCGGATGCTGCAGGCCCGGGAGACGCCGGATCCGGCGCTGTTTCTGGGGAGCGGCAAAGCGGAAGCCCTGGCGGAACTGGTCCGGTCGGCCGAAGCCGACCTGGTGATCAGCATCCAGGAACTGTCGCCGGTGCAGGTCCGAAACCTTGAGGACCAGGTCCGGGTGCGGGTGATCGACCGGACCGATCTGATCCTGGACATCTTCGCGCAACGCGCCCGGAGCCGCGAGGGCCAGCTCCAAGTGGAATTGGCCCAGTTAAATTATAGCCTGCCCCGCTTGGGAGGGACCGGTCTGGCCCTCTCCCGGCAAGGCGGCGGGATCGGCACCCGCGGTCCCGGCGAGACCAAGCTGGAAGCGAACCGCCGCGCCGTGCGGCGCAGAATCGCCGATCTCCGTTCCGAACTGGCCGAAGTGCAGCAAAACCGGACCGTCCAGCGGCATTTGCGGGAGAAAAAAGGGATTCCCACCATTGCCATGGTCGGCTACACCAATGCCGGGAAGTCGACCCTCTTCAACCGTTTGACCGACGCCGGAACTTCGGCCCGGGACCGGCTCTTTGACACGCTCGATCCACTCTCGCGCCAGCTGGCGTTGGATCGCCACCGGACCGCCATCCTCTTGGATACGGTCGGCTTCATCAGCAATCTCCCGCATCAACTGGTAGCAGCCTTCAAAGCCACTCTGGAGGAGACGCTGCGGGCCAATCTGATCCTGCATGTGATGGATGCCGGCGCGCCGGATCTGGAGCGCCGCCATGCCGCGGTCCGGGCGGTCCTGGCCGAGCTCGGCGCGGAGTCCAAGGAGACCTTGGCCGTGCTCAACAAGATCGACCTGCTCGATTCGGAACCGCTGATCCAACGGCTCTCCCATCAGTGGTCGGCGGTTCCGGTATCGGCGGCGAGCGGCGCCGGAATCCCCGAGTTATTGACGGCGCTGCGCCGGAGACTCTCGGCCGGGATGGGGGAATACCGTTTGCTGGTTCCGTTCAGCGAAGCCGGCATGCTGGACCGTTTGCACCGGCAGTTCCGGATATTGGAAGAGGAGTATACCGCCGAGGGGGTGCGCCTGGCGGTGGAGTCGGAAGCCGAGCCGATCCGGGCCTACCAGCGGTTTTTGACCGGGGAGGAGCGGACCGAATGCTGATCATCGGCACGCTGCGCCTGGAGAATCCGGTGGTGTTGGCGCCCATGGCCGGAGTCGGCGATCCGCCTTTCCGGCGGATCGTAAAGCAGTACCGTCCCGGCCTGCTCTGCGCGGAGATGGTCAGCGCCGCCGCTTTGCATTTTAAGAGCGAGAAGACCTACGCCATGATCCGGGTATCGCCGCAGGAAAAACCGCTCAGCATGCAGATCTTCGGATCCGATCCCGTTTTGATGGCGGAGGCGGCGCAGCGGGTCGCGGCGGAAGGCGCCGACATTATCGACATTAATATGGGCTGTCCCGTGCCCAAAGTGGTATCCAACGGCGAGGGTTCGGCCCTGATGAATAACTTGCCGCTGGCGGCAGAGATCATCCGGGCCGTAGCGGCCAGCGTGGCGGTTCCGGTCACCGTCAAATTCCGGTTGGGTTGGGACGACGACCATATCGTCGCCCCGGAATTGGCCAGGCTGGCCGAGACGAACGGCGCCGCCGCCGTGACGCTTCATGCCCGGACCCGCAACCAGTTTTATCAAGGCCGGGCCGCTTGGGAATGGATCGCCCGGGTCAAGCGGAGTGTGGCGATTCCGGTGATCGGCAACGGCGATGTCGATTCGCCGCAGGCCGCGCGGAGAATGATCGAGGAGACCGGTTGCGACGGGGTGATGATCGGCCAGGCCGCGTTGGGCCGTCCCTGGCTCCTGGGGCAGGCGGCGGCTTTTTTGACGACCGGTGAGTTGCCGCCGGACCCGTCGCTGGCGGAGCAGTTCCGGGTGGTGCTGAAGCATCTCCGGCTCCAGGTTGAATACTCGGGCGAGCTGCGCGGCATCAAAGAGATGCGCAAGCATTTCGGATGGTACTTCAAGGGAGTGCCCGGTTCGGCCAGGCTACGGGAACGGGTTAACGCCATCGCCGATCTCCCGGCCTTGCTCCAATTGTTGCGGGAATACGCCGCCGATCTGGGCGTGGCCCCGGCCGAGCTTGACGAAGGACATTTTTCGAGCGTTGCCGGATGCTTTGAATGAGGAGGTCCCCCATTGAAACGGATTGTCAGTATTAGCCTGGGCAGTTCCAGCCGCGATCACCGCGCCGAAGTCGAATTTTGCGGCGAAAAGCTGGTCGTGGAGCGGATCGGCACCGACGGAGATCTGGAGAAGGCGATTGGCTTGATCAAAAGCTTGGACGGTCAAGTGGCGGCCTTTGGCATGGGCGGGATCGACCTGTACCTGGTGGCCGGCGAGAAACGGTACGTCATCCGGGATGCAGCCCGCATCGCCAAAGCGGCCCGGCAGACGCCGATCATGGACGGCAGCGGACTGAAAAACACGCTTGAGCGCCGGGTCGTGCAGTATCTGGCCGAGCGCCTGGGAGTATCCCTGCCCGAGAAGCGAGTGCTGATGGTTTCGGCGGTGGACCGCTTCGGGATGGCCGAGGCTTTTGACGCGGCCGGGTGCCGGATGGTCTTCGGGGATCTCCTCTTTGCGCTGGGGATCCCGATTCCGCTGCGCACGTTGAAAGGCTTGCGGCGGATCGCCAATGCCGCCTTGCCAGTCATCACCCGGCTGCCCTTCACCATGCTCTATCCGACCGGGTCCAAACAGGAGGAGAATTCCCCCAAATATCGCGCGTTTTTTGAGGAAGCCGACATTATCGCCGGGGACTTCCTGTATATCAAGAAATATATGCCCCCGAGTTTGCAGGGGAAAATCATCGTCACCAACACCGTGACCGCCGCCGATCTCGCCGAGTTGAAACGCCGCGGCGCTGCCATGCTGGTGACCTCGACCCCCGAGTTCGGCGGGCGTTCGTTCGGCACCAATGTCATCGAGGCCCTGCTGGTCTCCTGTTCCGGAAAGCGTCCGGCCGAATTGACCGAGGCCGATTATCTGGAGCTGTTGGACCGGTTGCATTTCGAACCGCGGGTGGTCCGTTTCGGATGAATAACACCCGGTTCGACCGAACGGAACCCATCGGCCCGTTGTAACGCGCGTTGCAACGGGCCGTTCCGCTTCCTCCGCGGCGGAGGGTGTAACTCATAAAACGCCGCCGCTCCTCATATGTATCAGAGGGGCGGTGGAGGAATGGGCAATTTCGGAATCATCTCGCAGTTATTGGGGCAGAAACAACCCCGCGACCTTTGGGAGCGGCTGATCCCGGAGCGGTGGCGCTACTGGTTCGGGCCGTTGCCGGCCGGCCCCTTGACCGGGGTCCTGCCCCGGGAAGAGATACGGGGCTGGGGGTGGCGGATCCCCGAGCCTGCTTTGCGGGTCTGGAATGAGCAAAAAACCGTCAAGATCTGGGAGAAGCTCGTCGGTGACCTAGCCGAGCGCCAGGTCAAAGTGGTCGGCCTGGATCCCGGGACGTACTTTTATCCCTCGAATCAAGTGCTCAACCTGCCGAATTTTCCGGGGGTGAGCGACGGGAAAGCCCTGGAAATGTTATTATTCCTGAAACGTTTCCGGAAACTGATCAAGAATTACGATATCGCGCCGCAGAAGGCCAAGGCGATGATCATCTGGGAAGAGGGCAATCTGGGGATCGCCTGCGCCCGCTTGGTCGCCAGAGAACTGCGTTTTCTAATCCTGGTCTCCTCCAATACCCGGTTGCTGGAACGAACCGCCGAACTGGTGGTCTATGAGACGGGCATTTCGCCGCAGATCTACGCCGCGCCGCCGCCCGACTATAAAGGGGCTCGGATCATCATTAAGTGCGGGCCCACCCCCAACCTGGAGCTGCCCCGCCGTTCCCGCCGGGCCATCTGGTGCGAACTGTTTCAGACCTACCCCTCGCTGAACAGCATCAATATCGAGCATACCATCGCCGTCCGCGACCGCCACGGGATGCTGCCGGTCTACCCCGCCTTGGGCGAGGCCCTGATCCGCTCCTATTTCGAACTGAATCTCGGTTTCTGGTACGGCTCGGATCTGCCCCTGGAACGCGTCTTCAAACTGGCGGTACTCCTGCGGGAGCTGGGGTTCGAGATCAACGTCTGAGTCCCCGGACCAAGGGCTTTAAAACGCCGGCGGGGCCGGGCCCGATGGTGGTTTTTCTTGACAGGGGAAACGGTTTCGATTATAATAAAAAATGTTTCAAGTAGCACTGGGACTACTGCAGTCCGGTGCTTCCTGTTTATTATTCACGGAGTATGCCAGAGCGGATGAAGGGTAGGAACCTTTTCGAATAATCTCTTTTAGGTGGACATATATTAACATAGAATTCGCCTGGCCCGAAAGGAGCGAGATTATGGCTAGCACTGACAAAGAAGTCATTCTCACACTCGATGGATTGAACAAGCTGGAGAAAGAACTGGAGCAGAGAAAAACGGTTCGCCGTCGGGAGATCGCCGAACGAATTCGGCAAGCGCTGGAGTTTGGGGATATCAGTGAGAACTCCGAATATGAGGATGCCAAAAATGAGCAAGGGTTCAACGAAGGCCGGATCCTCGATATTGAGAAAATGCTCCGTAATGCCAAGGTCATTGATGAGCAGGAGGTTCAGGCCGGAGTCGTCCGGGTTGGCTCCAAAGTTACCCTCGAGGATGTCAACAACGGCGAAGAAGTTGAGTATATGATCGTCGGCTCTTCGGAAGCGGACCCGTTGCAATTCCGGATATCCAACGAATCCCCGGTCGGCCGGAGCCTCGTCGGGCAAAAGGTGGGCAGCGTCGTGAATATCAATGTGCCAATGGGCACACTCCAATACAAAATCAAAGGCGTCAAGTGAACGGAGTGGTGAGAACCACTCCCGTTTTTTACCCGATCCGCCTCGCCGTTTGATATCATGCGGCAGGGACGGTTCGGACATCGTTTTTCCCATAGGACCTACTGTTTCAACTGCCGGTTACCGGCGCTGTTTTTCCATGCCCTCCCGGGATGGAACAGTTTTATTCATATTGAATCGTATCTTGGCGGCTCCGCGTGGGGTTCGCTTCGATCGGGATGGGGGTAGAAAAGGAATGGACTCGGAAGTACAAAAGACAAGCGAACAGATGGAACTGCGCCGCGCCAAACTGGACATGTTGCGCGACAGAGGCATTGACCCTTACGGGGAACGGTTCGAACGGACCCATCTCCTGCAGGAGATCACCGACCGCTTCGCGGAGCTGGAGGGGCAGACGGTGACCATCGCCGGGCGGCTCATCGCCAAACGGGATCAAGGCAAGGCTTTCTTCGCCAATCTGTCCGACCAGAGCGGCACCATTCAGTTATACGGCAAAATCGACGGACTGGGGGAGACGCCGTTTCAGGATTTCCTCGACCTGGATCTCGGGGACATCATCGGCGCCACCGGGACCGTCTTTAAGACCCATCGCGGCCAGATCAGCGTGCAGTTGGCCAGCTTCAAGATAATGGCCAAGGCCTTGCGGCCCCTGCCCGACAAATGGCACGGCCTGAAAGATACGGACCTGCGCTACCGGCAGCGGTACGTGGATCTGATCTCCAATCCCGAGGTACGGGAGGCGTTTCTGAAACGGACCAAAACCATCAGCACCATCCGCCGGCTGCTGGACGGCAAGAATTTTGTGGAGGTCGAGACTCCGGTCCTGAGCGTATTGGCGGGCGGCGGCCATGCCCGGCCCTTTGAAACCCACCACAATACCCTGGATCTGGACCTGACCCTGCGCATTGCCTTGGAATTGTATCATAAGCGGCTGATCGTCGGCGGTTTCGACCGGGTCTATGAGATCGGCCATTGTTTCCGGAACGAGGGGATCTCCACCCGGCACAATCCGGAATTCACCATGATGGAGCTGTATCAATCCTACGCCGATTATGAGGTGATGATGGAGCTGGCGGAGCAGATCATCGCCGAGGCGGCCATGGCGGTCTGCGGCACCACCCGCATCGAATACCAGGGCACGCCCATCGACTTGACCCCGCCTTTCGCCCGGCTCTCGATCACCGAGGCCATTAAGAATTACGCCGGCATCGACTGGCTGGCCATTGACAGCGATGAAGCGGCGGTCGCCGCCGCCCGGGGATTGGGGCTGAAGATCGACCCCAAAGCCACCAAAGGGATGGTGCTGGACGAGATCTGCTCCGAATACGTCGAGCCCAAACTGATGCAACCCACCTTCCTGGTGGACTACCCGATCGAGATCTCGCCGCTGGCCAAGCGAAAAGCGGACAATCCCGAACTGACCTACCGCTTTGAGCTCTTCGTCTATGGCCGGGAGATGGCCAATGCCTTCTCGGAACTGAACGACCCCGTCGATCAGCGCGAGCGTTTCGTGGCGCAGGCCAAGGAGAAGGCCAAAGGCAACGAAGAGGCCATGGTCTGGGACGAGGATTTCCTCAACGCCCTGGAATACGGGATGCCGCCCACCGGCGGCATGGGCATGGGCATCGACCGGCTGGTGATGCTGTTGACCGATTCGCCGTCGATCCGGGATGTCATTCTCTTCCCGCTGATGCGGCCGGTAAAAGAATAAGAAGCGACGACCAGGAGCCGGTTTACACCGGCTCTTTCTTTTTTATCCGGGGCGGACTTGAATTTTTTTGGAAAAGAATCGGCCCGGCTGAACCTTTTGCGGCGACGGTCCGTCCTTTGAGTGAAAGTTCCGATTACTGTCACGGCATATCGGAAGAGGGGAGGAACCGATGACACTCTTGGCTTGGCTTTGCCTTTGCATCGCGTTGGGCGCGGCCATCGTCGGGCTCGCCGTCATCGGCCGGGAACGGCGCTCCGGCGTCGCGGCGCAGGCCGGGTTTCGTCTGAGCCTGGCGGCCGGAGCCGGACTGATCTTCGCCGGAACGGTCATGCCGCAGCTGATCTTCGCCGCCAACATGGATCAGATTTTGGGCTGGCTCAGCCTGCTGCTCGTCCTGGGACTGGGACTGGAGCCGGCGCTGGGCGGTGGGCGGAGCGTTCCTTTGCGCCGGCGGCTCTGGGCCATCGGCCCCGGATTGGCCATCGGGCTGGTGATCGGGTTATTTCCGGAAGCGGCGGACCGGCCGCTGCTGTTCAGGCTGCTGATCGCCGGGACCGCCATGGCCCTGGTCAATACCTTGATCTTCTGGATGGGCCTGGGGGAAGCGCTGGGCGCTGCCAGGAACCGTTCCGGAATCCTGATCCGTTCGGCGGCGCTGATTACGGTCATCGGCTTCGGTTCGGCCCTGCTGACCACGGCGGGCGCGGAAGAAGTCCTGGAACCGGGCGACGCCATGACGGCCGGGGAGTACCGGATCGTCTACCGCGGTCTGCGCATCGAGCCGCAGCCCGGCGGGACCCGCAAGTATACGGCCTGGCTGGAAGTGAAGCGCGGAGCCAGGGAGCATTTCCTGGCCAACGCCGAAATGGTCCAGGATCCGGCCACCGGCCGCACCCGCTCCCGGACCCGGATCCATGCCGACCGGGCGGAGGAGTTGCGGCTGTTAGTGGCGGGCTATGAGGAGAATGGCCGGATCCGGCTCAAAGCCCGGTTCTTGCGCCATATGTACCTGGTCTGGCTGGGCGGATTGCTCCTGTTGGCCGGGGCCATCCTCGAAATGCTGCAGCAGTTGGATAAGCGACCGGCCCGGCTAGTCCTGAAGCCGCTGAAGCGTTGAGGACTCTTTTACCTTCCCCTATAACGGCAGGTGCAGCTGCACGCCGCCCAGGCGGGAACGGACCTTCTCCCAAAAGCTGTTACGCTCTTCCGGCGCTGGCGCCTCCGGAACCGTTTCGGCCGGCGGATTCTTGAATTGGATCCGCAGCCGGTGGGAACGGGCGTCGATCAGATTGCTCTCCAGCATGATTCCGTCCAGGTCGGGAAAGGGTTCATTCGCGGCGGTGGCGATCTTCAGCTTGGACCGGACTCGGCCCGGCCCGGAGACTCGCACCGAAATTTGAAAAGAAGCCATCGGTCGTTTCCTCCACAAAGACTCTCCAGGCAATTCCTCTGGCCATTGCCGGAACCCCCACGGCTGCTCCGGTTTTTGGCATCCTCTGATCAGGGTATGGAGCCCGGTCCCAAAGCGCGCCGGGATTCGGGCCCGATTCTTGCGGAACCCCGTTCCGGTTCCGTCACAGAAAGCCCGGGTTTTGGGCATACTAGCGCTACGGCCGGTACGGAAGCACCTTTTTTGCGCCGGAGCCGCTAAAAATCATGGGGGGATTCATTGGATGCCAGAACGAGCGGAAATCATGAACGAAGCGCCGGGAGCGGGACTGGACCGGCGGGTGGCGGAGCGGGTCATGTCCGTGCCGCGGCTTTACCTATATCAAACGCCTGCGGAATTCGGCACGATCCGGACACCCGGGTCGGACGAGAACGATCCGGCCATCCGCGACCACGCCCTTTCGGAAGTGACGCCGCAGTATTCCACCAATTTGGAGGATGCCTGGAAAATCGTGGAGGAGTTGAACTCGCGGGGCTGGCCGTTCGTAGTGATGCTGGATGAAGGAGGCCAAGTCACGGCGTGGACCGGCCGCCAGGCGGAGGTCCATGCCGGAGGCGAAGAGTCCGCCTCCCAACTGACGGTGCCGGAAGCCATCTGTAAAGCGGCGCTGCTGGCATTGGAGAGCAATGAATCGGAATGAATCCTGGTTATTCACCCCGCCCGAGGCTGCCGGTTCCGGCAGCCTCTTCGTATGCTCCACTGTCAGGGGCCGCGCCTGCGTCGACCCGGGATGAGAAACTTCCGCCGGTGAATCCGGCAACTGTGGCGGCGACTGCCGCAGTTGCTTTTGTGAATCCGGATGTTCCTTGGGTAAACGAAGATCGATCATCGGCGGCTCAAGATCCTGCTTTTGTGAATCCAGGAACTGTGGCGCTCACCACCGTAGTTGCTTTTGTGAATCCGGATGTTCCTTGGGTAAACGAAGATCGATCATCGGCGGCTCATGATCCTACTTTTATGAATCCAGGAACTGTGGCGCTCACCGCCGTAGTTGCTTTTGTGAATCCAGATGCTCCTTGGGTAAACGAAGATCGATCATCGGCGGCTCATGATCCTACTTTTGTGAATCCAGGAACTGTGGCGGTCATTGCCATCGTTGCTTGGGCCGAACAAGTCCCTCCTTTGGCGGATATGCCGCGTTCGCCGGCAATGCGCTTTCCCCGGCGGTTCCGGGAGTTTCTTTTATGGCAGAGATTCCTGAGCAGTGGGCCGTCGCGAACTGGGAATCCCGCCGGTTGCGCCGGTCTCCGCCCGTAGGTTCGCCTCGCCGCCAGCGGTGAAAGAAATGGGAATCGGATATTGACAGGGAAAACTTCGCGGATTATAATGAGTTTAAACTCATTGAGTTAGGAGTCATTGAAATTGTCGGAAACCCAACGCGAGGAACAGAAGCGGCGCACGCGGACGCTGCTGATCGAGACGGCCTTCCAATTGCTGGCCCGGGACGGATTGCTGGCGGCGCGCACCGGCGATATCGCCAAAGCCGCCGGCGTCTCCCACGGCACGGTGTTCGCTCATTTTCCCACCCGGGAGGCGCTGTTGAACGCGGTGATCGAGGAGTTCGGCCTGCGCAGTGTCAGGCGCCTGCACCAATTGGCCGGCGGCGGCGGGAGCGTCCGGGCGGTTTTAACCGCCCATCTGCAAGGCATGAAGGAATACGAAGCGTTTTATACCCGGCTGGTGGCGGAGGCCAGGCAGTTGCCGGAGAGCGCCCGGAATACATTGCTGATGATTCACTCGGCGGCCTCGCACCATCTGAGCCGCGCCGCCGAGGCGGAAATGGCCGCCGGGACGCTGCGGCCCATGCCGCTGCACTTGCTCTTCAACACCTGGCTGGGGCTGGTTCACTATTATCTGGTCAACGGCCCTCTTTTCGCCCCCGGCGGGTCGGTGCTGGAGCGGCACGGGCCGGAGCTGCTCGAACATTACTTGAAACTGATCCGCCCGGACGCGGCGGAGGAAGGCCGGTAAGCGCCAGGGCGGACAGCAAAGTTGCACTTTTTCCTTCCGAGAAACTGAAAAAGGAGCGGCAGACCATGGAAACAGCGAACGAATGGCAGGCAATGATCCCCCTTTTGGAGATTCCCGCCGAATACCCCCGGATCGAGCAGTTTTTGCTCCACCATTCCAATCTGCCCGGACCCAGGGGCAATCTGACCCTGGCGGACCAATTGGCCGGTGGCTTCGAGCGGGAAGCGGTAGGCCCGGAGCTGTGGGATTTATTGCGGCGCTGGGCGGATACCCCGGCCGAGAGCGCGCCGATGAATCATCCCCGAGAGTACCTGGTCTTCTGCGCCGTCCTGGCCATGGGGGCGCACTATGCCGGCGCCGGCCCGGAGCGGCAGCGGGAGATCATCGACCGGATCAGGCTGGCCATGAATGACCCGCGCTGGCGGGTCCGCGAAGCCGCGGCAATGGCCTGCCAGCGCATTGCCGAGCGGGATTTCGCGCCGGTGCGGCGGCATTTCGCTCTCTGGTACCCGGAGTCCAGCGATCTGGAGAAGCGGGGCTTTCTGGCGGCCCTGGCCCACCCCCCAATCCTGAAGCATCCGGAAATCGCGGCGTTTAGCCTGGAAATCAGCGCCGCCATCCTGGATGAGATCCCGGCCCGGGAGCGGGCCGGCCGCCGCACGGCAGAGTTCAAGGCATTGTCCAAGGGGCTCGGGTACGCGCTCAGCGTCTTCGTGGCGCACCTGCCGCAGGAAGGGTTCGCCTTCCTCAAACATTACGCCGCCAGCGCTGATCCCGAGCTGGGCCGGATCATCCGCTCCAACCTGGCCAAGTCCCGCCTGGCCGGGCGCTATGGCCCGCTGGTGGCGGAGGTGCTGGCGATCATGCCTCAAAAAACGGGCAGAAAGTAGGAATGAGTGATGAAGAATTACGACAATTTTTTGCTCCCAGTGGCCGATCTGCGGCAAGGGACGGAATTTTACCGGGACGTGCTGGGGCTGCCGGTCAAATTCAGCTTTCCCGGGCAGGGCATGACCGCCTTCCGGGTCGGCGACGCGGAACCGGCGATCATCCTGAACGCCGCTCCAGACGCGGCGCCGGCGATCTGGTTCGAAGTGGCCGACGTCCAGCAAGAGCATCAGCGGTTGACCGCCGGGGGGGTGCGCTTCGTGAAAGAGCCTTTCCGGATCCGCACCGGCTGGGCGGCTGAATTCCTCGATCCCTTCGGGAACCGCCTGGGGATCGCCGATTATCGCCAATAGCATCAGGAAAGGAGGGTGATGACAGTGAAAATTTGTATCGCTTGCGGGATGCCCATGGAGCAGCCGGAGGATTTCGCCGGCGCCGATCCGGCCAAGGATTATTGCCGCTACTGCGCCCGGCCGGACGGCTCGATGCAGTCGTATGAGGAGAAGCTGGCCGGGATGACCGAGTTTATCGTCCGGACCCAGGGCCTGGATGAACAGGCCGCTCATAGCGCCGCCCGGGGCATGATGGCCAAACTCCCGGCCTGGCAAGGCCGGGATTAACCGGGCTTCCGGTGATTTCCAAACCACCCGGCCGCTCCGCGGGAGCGCGCGGCTGTCCAAAAGGGCTTGCGAACCCTGCTACTTTTGCTATACTGAAGAAGGAGCCGGAAAACTCGGAAATGGAAAGGGTGGTTTTTGGAGATGTCATTAACCAAGCAGCAGTGGGAAAAAGCTCAGCAAAGAGCCTTGGCCTTGTTTGAAAAAGCCGCCATCGTCCTGACGGACCGGGAGAAGGAGCATCTGGAAGTGGCCGATTTCGGCCTGGAGGATCTGGACCGCTTCGGCCTGGAGATCGTCACCTATGTCAATACCGATCGGTGCTGCGCCAAGGAACTGGTGCTGTTCCCTGGGCAGACCTGTCCGGAGCACCGCCATCCGCCGGTGGCGGGCGAGCCCGGCAAGGAAGAGACCTTCCGCTGCCGTTACGGCCTGGTCTACCTGTATGTGGCC
The DNA here is from genome assembly GCF_004340685.1 of Hydrogenispora ethanolica. NCBI lineage: Bacteria > Bacillati > Bacillota > Hydrogenispora > Hydrogenispora ethanolica. The sequence continues at coordinate 36,802 of NZ_SLUN01000003.1, forward strand.
GGCCCGGCCACGCCGGAGCCGGAGATCAAGGCGACGCTGCCGGCGGGGCGGGAGCAATATTTTACCGCCAGACACCAGATCATCCTGCATCCCGGGGACCAGTACACGCTGGCCCCAGACACCTGGCACTGGTTCCAGGCCGGGCCCGAGGGCGCGGTGGTATCGGAATTTTCCACCAAGAGCCGGGATGAAGCGGATCTCTGGTCCGACCCGCAGATTCAGCGGATTCCGGAGATTCGGTAGTCAGAACCGTTTCATTTGGAAAGACATTGGAAAAAGCAACTCTCAAAAATCCGGGAGTTGCTTTTGTTATGGACGGATGGCAAGCGAATGAACTAGGACAGCAGTTTCATCAAGCCGCCGAGCGAGACGAGGTCGTTGATGCTCTCGACAAAGGGGATATTCCCCGGATTGCGGCTGGCCAGAGCGTTGCGCAGCAGAATGGGGCGGAGATCCCGGTCCAGCGCGCCACGGTAGGTGGAGAGGACGCAATTTTCCGCCATATAACCGCAGATGACCGGGGTATCGACGCCGCGATCGCGCAGCACTTGCTCCAGCGGCGTTTTATTGAACGAATTGCCATAGGTTTTGTGGATGTGCGGATCATCCGGCAGGATGGCCAGATGCTCGGGGAGATCGAAGCCGGGAGTCCCCGGCAGCAAGCCGTCTTCCTCGTCGATATGCTGGACGCAGACGACCGGCAAGCCCTTGCGGCGGAAAAAAGCGATGGCTTCGTTGATGAAGACGATGGCCCGGTTCAGCGATTCATCCGTGACCGGACTGCGGCCAAAGAACTGTTTTTGAACGTCAATGACTAACAATGCGGGCTTCATGGCAATCACTCCTTCGGTTTTTCCGAGGACAGTGATTCGACGGCGCGGGCCGGCAGTCCTGCAAGGGGAGGGTGAACAATTGGAAAACAATTACTCCTGGTATTCGAAGAGCTCCTCCACGGAGATTTGAAAACGGCGGGCGAGCTTAAAGGCCAATTCAAGCGAGGGGTAATATTTCCCCTTCTCCAGCGCTATACATTCCATATTCGGACGGTCCCATCGCGGAGCCGGAAAAGAAAGACCAATTTTTGGGATTTTCGGAAGAATGGGCAGGAAAAAAACGGCAAAGGCAGAATGATCCCCGTGGAATGAAGATCGATTTTCTTTTCCGGCCTGGAGCATGGCTGCAAAGGGGCAATGACCGGGCCGAGGCTTAAGCAATCGGGACTGGGGTGAGACGATGAAGAAACTGGTTTGGGTTCTCATGGTTTGGGGATTGGCGCTGGCCGTGGCCGGGCCGACCTGGGCCTGCACGATTTTCGAGGTGAGCGGGACCGCCACTCATTATTTCGCCAGCAACGAGGATTGGAGCGCCACCGATCCCGCCATGCGGGTCGAGCCGGGCGACGGGAAGCATTACGGCTATATCGTCTTCGGCTGGGAAGCTTACCTGCCCGGCTATCCGCAAGGCGGCGTGAATGAGCACGGCGTCTGTCTGGATTGGGCCTCCTTGACTCCCCAGCCGTTCCGGAATGATCCGGGCAAAAAAACGCTGGATGAGGATATCTTCTATAAAATCCTGAAGCAGTGCCAAACCGTGGCCGAGGCCATCCGGCTGGTCGGGCAGTACAACTGCCCCCATCTGGCCGAGGAGCATCTGCTGGTGGCCGATCGCAGCGGCGCTTCCTGCATCATCGAGTGGTCGGAGCGGGGTTATGCCTTTATCCGGAAGGACCGCAACTATCAGGTGATCACCAACTTCAGCGTCGTCAATCCGAAGGTCGGCTGGTATCCCTGCGAACGCTTTCAGACGGTCGATCGGGAGCTCCGGACGCGCCCGAAGGAAGAGGTCGATTTGGCCGCGGTCACGGAGCTGTTGCGCCGGACTCACCAGGAAGGGCAGTACCAAACCATCTATTCCTATATCGTCGACGCGCGCAGCCTCGATATTTACGTGTTTTACCGGCACGATTTTTCAAAGTATGTAAAATATAACTTCGCCCGGGAGGTAAGGAAAGGGCGGCATCAGGTCAAACTTTATCCGTAAGGAGCAGCTTCAGAGAATTTCAAATCACCATAACCTTCCCTTCGCAATACAATATATAGTGAGTAACCCGGATATATCATTCAATATATTGTATTGCGAAGCTTTTTCGAAGCGATTTGAAATCCTCTCGCTTGACAAATCGGCTGCCGCTCCCTATAATATAAAATACTTCCAAATCATTCATATCCGGAATTGCGATGAAGGGGAAGAGTAGTCAGGGAACTTGACCCGCAGAGAGCCCATGCCGGTGGAAATTGGGCAGTCGAGCTTGATGAAACAGGCCTTGGAGCAGTGGCTGAAAGACGGAGTAGGCTAACCGGGATCTTCCCGTTACAGAAGAGGGCACTATAAAGAGGATTCTTTATGCTGCTTTGTTGAGGGGGCATCGTTCGATGCCAACGCCAGGTGGTACCACGGAAATTTAACCTTTCGTCCTGTAACGGACGGAAGGTTTTTATTTTTGGACGGTACAACCCTGGAGTTGAGATCAGGAAGGGGATGCTTCTCATGGAAGCCAGGTGATAAAGTCTCTTTCAATCGATCCGGCTTGCAAAGATTTCAAAAACGACTTTATCACTTGCTTCAAGCAATCGCTGTGACTCCTTCCGGCTTTTAAGCCTGGTTTATCACAGCTCTTTGCAATGGGCGCTCTTCTTTATGCTGCTTTACAGAGTGGGCATTTTGCCAAACAAGGTGGTACCGCGAGAGTTTAAACCTTTCGTCCTTTCCGAGGACGAGAGGTTTTTTTAATTTTGGGACCGATGAGAGAGGAGAGTCGCAATGACTGAAACGATTGAACTGGCCGAACTGCTATATCCCGGGGTGACTGCGGATCCGGCCGCGGTTTTGGCGGCCTATCCGCGGCGGAATCTGCCGGAAGGAGCGATGGTCACCCGGTTTGCGCCCAGTCCCACCGGAATGCTGCATCTGGGCGGGTTATACGCGGCCTTATTTTCGGAACGGCTGGCGCACCAGAGCGGGGGAGTCTTTTACCTGCGGATCGAGGACACCGATCAGAAACGGGAGATCGCGGCAAGCATCCCGGGGATCATCGATTCATTGGCCTATTTCGGGATCCGCTGCGACGAGGGCATCCGCGGCGCAAACCTGGAGACCGGGGCCTACGGTCCCTACCTCCAGAGCCGGCGGGCCGGGCTTTACCGGGTCTTTGTCAAGGAATTGCTCCGCCGGGGGTGGGCATACCCTTGTTTCTGCAGCGAGGCGGAGCTGGAACGGATGCGGAATCTTCAAGAGCGATCGGGGATGCTGTCCGGCTATTACGGCCGGTGGGCGGCGCACCGGAAATTCACCCTGGAGCAGATCCGGGCGGAATTGGAGCGGGGCCGGCCCTATGTGATCCGCCTGAAGGCGCCGCAGGCGGCGCACGCGCGGATCGCGTTCCAGGATCAGATCAAAGGCCGGCTGGAGATGGCCGATAACTTTCAGGATATCGTGCTGGTCAAGTCCGATGGCCTGCCGACCTATCATTTGGCGCATGTGGTGGATGACTATCTGATGGGGACCACTCACGTGATCCGCGGCGACGAATGGCTGCCCTCGGTCCCGCTGCACCTGCAGCTCTATAAGGCCTTGGGCTGGGAAGCGCCGGCCTACGGGCACCTGGGGCCGCTCCTGAAGCAAGAGGGCGCTTCGCGGCGGAAGTTCAGCAAGCGGAAGGATTCCGACGCCGTGACCGCCTTTTACCAGGAGCAAGGCTATCCCGGCGAAGCGGTGGTCGAGTACCTGCTGAACCTGCTCAACTCCAATTTCGAAGCCTGGCGGCGCCAAAATCCGGCGCTCTCCTGGGAGCAGTTCGCGGTCAGCTTCGCGCGGACCGGCAGCGGGGGGGCTTTGTTCGATCCCGCCAAGCTCCTGGATGTGAGCCGCAACCGGATCGCCGGCTACGCGGCGGAAACCGTTTACGAAGCGGCGCTCCGCTGGAGCGAGCGCTGGAACCAGGACTTTTTTGATTTGCTGCGCTGCTATCCGGAGTATAGCGTGCAGTTGCTGGGCATCGAGCGAGACTCCGCCAAACCGCGCAAAGATTGGGCCAAATGGTCGGATCTCAAGGAGGATTGCGGGTATTTCTACGATGAGCTGTTCTACGGGGGCCTCGGAGAAGGGTATCGCTTTCCGGCGGAGCTGGAACCGGGGGCGATCCGGGAGATTCTCGAGGAATACCGGGCGATCCATGGCGAATACCGGGATCAGGCGGAGTGGTTCGGCGCGTTGCGCGAGCTGGCGGGCCGCCTCGGCTATGCCCGGGATCTCCGGAGCTACCGGGCGGACCCGGCGGCTTTCCGGGGCAGCATCAGCCAGGTGGCGATGGTGTTGCGAGTCGCCCTGTGCAACCGGACCGCCACCCCCGAGCTCTATCAGATCATGCGGGTGATGGGGCCGGAACGGGTGCGGGAGCGGCTGGAGCGCTGTCTGCAAAGCCTGAATGGCCGCGCCGGGTAGCGCTAGCTGCTGGCGCTGGTGTAGTGGCGGACCGCATAGTTCCAGAAGAGCCGGGTCAGCCCGAGCATCAAAAAGGGAGCCGCGATCCCCCAGATGATGTAGATCCGGTTCATCCGGCCCAGCACGAACAGGGCCGGGAAGTTGGTGACCACGAAGATCGGCAGCACGAAGGTGCCGATCCGCTGGATCAGGCGGTCGTAGACCAGCATCGGCACCAGATTGAAGTCCCAGAAAGCATCGGTCACCTCGGAGATGGCGCTGGTCTCGATGAACCAGAACGAGCAGATCTGGGGGAGCAGGAACAGCGCATAGCCCACCACGGCCCCGCCGCAGAGAAAACCCAGGAATCCCAGGGCGTTCACCAGGTCGAAGGGGATCTTCAGCCGGCTCCAGCCGACCGCCACCATCACCAGCCCGGCCAGAATATCCACGGCCATGATTCCCACGTCCGCGCGGCGCAGGGTCAGGATGAACTGGAGCGAGACCGGCTTGGTGATCAGCAGGTCCATCGAGCCGCTGTTGATCTGGTGGCGCAATTCGAAGAAGTTCATCATGAACAGGCCGGCGTAAAACCCGGTGATGGTCACGAAAGTGCCGATGAATAGGAGGCTGGCGTCGGGCGAGAGCCCGTTCACCGTCTTGCCGGAGATGTAAAAGACCACCACGTACAGGATCTTCACCACGAGATAACCGCATTCCATCAGGATGCCGGTGATAAAATTGGCTCTGTACTCCAGCTGGGCGATGAGCGAATTCTTCAGAAACAGCCCGTAAAGATAGCCGTGTTTTTTCATCTCCGACAGCGCTTCCCGCATCCCGCTCAACCTCCCACCGCCACGTAGCGTTTGCTGCCGGCCCGCCACAGCAGCCGGGCGATGCCCGTCAACAGGATGATCCAGAAAATCTGAACCAGCAGGCCCCGGCCCAGGGCGAACGGCTCCAGTCGGCTATTGATCAATTCCACCGGGAAGCTGATGGTGTATTTGAAAGGCAGGAAGCCGAGGGCCCGGGAGACTCCGGCGCCGAAGATGTCCAGGGGAAAGATGCCGCCGCTCAACATGATGATGACGATGCGGATCGCCTCAAATAAGAAGCCCACCTCAAACAGCCAGAAGGCCATCATGCCGACGCTGAAAAAGATCATGAAATTCAAGCAAAAAGCCAACAGCAGCGAAAGAAAGAAAACGCCGATCCGCAGGAGGTCCAGCGCCATGCCGAACCGCAGCCGGAGCAGGAGCAGCACGCCCCCGATCAACAGCAACAGAAAAGCGGTCTGGATCAATTTCTGTCCGAGAAAGGAGGAGAGCTTGTAGCAGAAATAATCCACCGGCTTGACGATGAACTTGTTCAGCCCGCCGTTTTTGATGTCCTCATTGATCTCATACTCAAAGCCGGTCCGGATCAGCCGGGAGACGATGTTGGCCATCAGCGTGTAAGCGATGATCTGGACATAGGTATAGCCATTGATGACCGCCGCGGTGTCCCCCCGGTAGATGGAGGTCCACAAGAAAAACTGGATGAAAGTGGGCCAGACTGCGCTGACCATGGAAAGCAGGAAATTGGCCCGGTATTCCATGGCGTTTTGAATGCCCAGTTGAAAGGTACAAAGATATTTCTGCATCCCGAAGATTCCTCATGGTTGATTTTATCGCTGGTAAAGCGCGGCGATGCCTTCTTCCAGGGGCACATCCTCGATATTGAAATCGATCACCGGCAGGTGCTCCAGCATCAGCGCGGAATTCTTTTTGAGCTGCCCCCGCTCCACCGCCAGGGTGGCGCTGACCCCGTCGAACGCCTTGAGCGCGCCGAAGCCGGCCAGCCGCTCCCGGCCGATCTCCTCCCCAAACTGCAGCCGGACGATCTTTTGCTCGCTGAACAAGCCGTTGATGCCGGTCAGCTCGCCGTCATAGACGATCTGGCCCTGGTTGATGACGATGGTCCGCTTGCAGAGCTCCTCGATGTCCACCAGATAATGGCTGGTCAGAATGATGGTGGTCTTCATCTGCTGATTGTAATATTTTAAAAAGTTGCGGATCTTCTGCTGGGAGACCAGGTCCAGGCCGATGGTGGGCTCGTCGAGCAGGATCACCTTGGGCCGGTGCAGCAGGGCCGCGATCAGCTCCAGTTTCATCCGTTCGCCCAGCGAAAGCCGGCGCACCTGGACTTTGAGCAACTGGCGGACTTCCAGCAATTCGGATAATTCGTCGAGGATGCTGAAATACTCCCGGTCCGGAATCTCGTAGATGCATTTGTTCAGATACAGCGACTCGTTGGCGGGCAGGTCCCACCACAACTGGTTCTTTTGGCCCATCACGATGGAGAACTGCATCTTGAAACCTTTTTTGCGTTCCCAGGGGACGTAGCCCAGGACCGTCGCCCGGCCGGAGCTCGGAAAGAGGATGCCGGAGAGCATCTTCAGGGTGGTGGTTTTCCCGGCGCCGTTGGGACCCAGGAAACCCACGATCTCGCCCTCCTCGATGGCGAAGGAGATGCCGGCGACCGCTTCCTTGACGAGCTTGCGCCGGCGGAACAGGTTTTTCAAGGAGTTTTTCAGTCCCAGTTCCTTCTCGTAATAAGTAAAATGCTTTGCAAGACGGTCCACTTCGATAACGGGCATGGTTACCAACCTTGTTGCAGAATGATGAAACTTTCGCCATAGACTTCTGTCAATTTGAGTATCTTCGACACCGTTCTTTGAAATCCTTTTTATGCCATTTGCGTATTGCTCTGGGATGACGAGGCGCTGTTACTGGTGGATGCGGGGCTGTCGGGTCCGGTGGAAGCGCCGCCTCGCGAAGATCATCATCACGCATCAAGATATGGACCATATTGGAGGAGTGCCCGATTGCGGCGGGATCGTGGCCATCCATACGCCCGGGCATACCCCCGGCCATATCTGCCTGTATCATAAATCAAGCCGGACATTGATCGCCGGGGAAAACAGCGGTTGTGTGCATCCGGGAATCCTTGAATCCGGCGAATCATGGTTCGAACGCTCTTTAAACCGGCCGGATCGTGCTTCCCCCGGCGGGGATGGAACCTGGGGAAGCTTCCCGGAACTTCGGGGAAGTTTCCCGAAGCTTCGGGGATACTTCCCGAAGCCTCCGTCCTCTTTCCCGGAGGTTTGGGGAAGCATCCCCGAGCCTTGGTCCTTTATCCCGGAACCTTGGGGATGGTTCCCGAAGGCTCCGGGATGCTAGGATGATCTTTCGGGAAGAAAGGATCCGAAGATCCTATGAAAGGATCATCGGATCCCTTACAAGGATGAAGACCATCCCTTACACGGATCATGGCATCCCTTACAAGGATCGCAGGATCCTTTGAAAGGATCGAGGCATCCCTTACAAGGATGGCTTTCATCCTAACAAGGATGAAGAATATCCTAGTTGGACGAAAGACCATACCTTACATGAGGGATGATGGACTGATATATTAGAGGGGCCGGGATGGGGGATGGTGTGAGGAACCATTGGTTTCGAACTTCGTGAACAGAAAAGGAGATTCATATTCTACAATGGAAATCTTCATGGCTGATTCATTTGGCATTGCTGAAGCGCGCGTTTCCGCGAACCGGAAGCGGACACGGTTTCTCTAGGAGGTTCGCGGCGCCGGTTCGGCGCGGGTTGGAGCGATCGGAGCTTCAAATTTTACAATTTTTTGGGAAGGAAAAAAGAGGTTCGCGGAAACGGTTGTCGAATCCTTTACGAATAAAGGGCTTGAAGGGGATGCTGTCGCACCTCACGTAGGTGCGTGGATTGAAACGATATGAAAACCTACCTTAATATATACGACACCGGTCTGTCGCACCTCACGTAGGTGCGTGGATTGAAACCAAACGGAGGCGGTCAGCGCCGCCGATGCGCGCGGCGTCGCACCTCACGTAGGTGCGTGGATTGAAACATCAAGGCCCGGATGCACGGTTTGGGTCGGCGGGTCGCACCTCACGTAGGTGCGTGGATTGAAACCGGGGTAAACCCTTATCATTACTACGTTTTTTTGTCGCACCTCACGTAGGTGCGTGGATTGAAACGGAATGTAATCGTCACATGTTCCCAGGCATACTGGAGTCGCACCTCACGTAGGTGCGTGGATTGAAACTGATACCGCGCATTACTATGATCGCCGGGACGTTTGTCGCACCTCACGTAGGTGCGTGGATTGAAACCATTATGAAGAGCCGGAGGACCTGAAGTCAACCGCCGTCGCACCTCACGTAGGTGCGTGGATTGAAACCAAAGACGCAGCCGAAACATTTAAATTGCTGCAGTCGCACCTCACGTAGGTGCGTGGATTGAAACACCGAAGCGGTTTGGCAAGATCCTTCCGGTAACAGTCGCACCTCACGTAGGTGCGTGGATTGAAACTGGAGCGGGTCGAACAAGCCGGCGACTACTATTGGTCGCACCTCACGTAGGTGCGTGGATTGAAACCACAACCCCGCAATACACCTCGCATAAGCGGGATTGAGCAATTCGCGGGTTTACTTCCGCGTTTTTTTATTTTGCTTGACTAAATTGCTTTTTGAAAGGATGTTTTCTCATGCCCATCTACGAAGCCTGCGTCGGGGATCTGGAACAGGCGAAGCGGGCGGCGGCCCCGGGGGCGGACCGTATCGAGTTATGCACCGTTCTGGCGGAGGGCGGAATCACGCCTTCGCCCGGCGTCATTGTTTTGGCAAAACGGGTCGTGAAGATTCCGATTCATGTGATCATCCGGCCCCGATGGCTTTAGAGATATCGAAGGAGAAATGAGATGGCTCACAGAAACCCCGATTGGGCTTTTTTGATCTTCATTGCCGCAGCACTTTTGGTTATTGCTTTTTATGCACTGAAAATCAATCAACGGGTTACGATACGTTGTCTCTTATCATTGGAGGGATTTGATTCGTACCACCACTTTTGGTATTATTTTCGGCAGGCAATCAGGCTTATGAAAGCCAACCGTTGGCTATTTTTCCTTCCGTTTAGTTTTTTCGCATTTGATAAACTCATTCAAACTGGCTTTTTCATCTATACTAAATGGCAAATTACCCGCCTTTATCAGGGCGCAAATCCTATTGGACTGGAAGATCGTTTGCCGATTACGTTTAAGGATATACTTGGTGCAGTTTTTGGCGGTATCAATTCCGTAGATGGGTTTTATTGGAGTTTCTCCGGAAAGCTCGTTTTCATCGGCGCGCTAATCTGCCTCGTGGCCTATCGACCGCTCATCGCGCGGTTGCAAAAAGAGGGTTTGCCGAATGTGGAAGGGTTGGCGAAAACTTTGAGAATTGTTCTGGTTGCTCTCGCCGCAATGATTCTCCCACTCCTCATCGGCATATTCGGGAGAAACCGGGAACTTGGCTTTGCCGCCGGTAATTGGGCGCTTAGCATAATCCGGTTTGTGGCATTAATAATTTCAACGGTTATAGAAACTTTTGTTTTGCTGCGTATGAAAGGGCTGATTATCGGCGACCAGGCAGCTGTCAAAGCGCGGATACATCAAACCGCGATGGTTGCAAAACGCTTGTTGTTTCTGAATTTATGGTTGGTAATGCCCAGTTTGATGCGGGATCTGATTTTATATTACCAAACAATGCTACAATTTTTACCGGCGAAGAGTTCATTTCCTACGCTACAGTGGCTTTTGCCTTTTTTTAACAATATCGCTCCGGCAATCGTCGTGTTGACTTTGGGAGCTCCGGTCTTTCTGATAACGAATAATCTTACCGTAGTTGAGTCATTCATACGAGGTTTGAATTTCATTCGGCTGCATTTTGTAAAGTATCTCCTGTTCATCGGCGCCGGCAGCGCAGTCCTATTTATCCCGCGATTTTTAAATCTTATTTTAAGCAGAGCCACGCCACCCTTGAATGATTTCAAATATTTCGGAGGAGTGATCCTCGATGGTTTCGATCTGCTGCTCCAGGTGCTTTTGGGGATTGCTTTATTTTGTTTTATCGTCCAGCCGGAAAACCGGGATATTGAGGAAAGGAGTTTATCAGGGGCAAATCAGGAAACGGTGGCTTAAGCTTAATATTGAAATGAAATGACAACCGGAAGAAGCGATAAAAGATTGAATTCGAATTGCTTTTTGAAAGGATGTTTTCTCATGCCCATCTACGAAGCCTGCGTCGGGGATCTGGAACAGGCGAAGAAGGCGGCGGCCCTGGGGGCGGACCGCATCGAGTTATGCGCCGATCTGGCGGAGGGCGGAATCACGCCTTCGCTCGGCGTCATTGTTTTGGCAAAACGGGTCGTGAAGATTCCGATCCATGTGATCATCCGGCCCCGGGGCGGCGATTTCGTCTATAGCGCCGACGAGTTGCAGGCGATGCGGATCGACATCCTGAAGTGCCGGGAGTTGGGAGTGGCGGGCGTGGTATTCGGGGTATTGGACCGGGGTAACCGGATCGCCCGGCCGGAAATGCAAGAGCTGTTGGCGGCGGCCCGGCCCATGAAGGTGACGTTTCACATGGCTTTCGACGAGGTCGCGGAGCGGCGGGAGGCCATCGACATCCTGGCCGGTTTGGGCGTGGAGCGGATCCTGACCCGGGGCGGCGCCGGTTCGGCCCCGGCCAATCTGGCGGCCCTGCGCGAGCTGGTCGAGCACGCCGGAGAACGGCTGATCGTGATGCCGGGCGGCGGCATTACCCGGGTCAACCGGGAGCAGGTGGCGGCGGCCACCGGAGCCGTGGAGCTGCATGGCACCCGGATCGTCGGCGCGCTGTAAGATCAGCGCCGCTTACATTCCGGCCCGGAGCGGTTTGCCGGGCAGCGCGCCGGGGATGATCCGGCCGTCCCGGACCACGGTTTGGCCGGCTACGATGACGGAATCGATCCCCTCGGGCGGGGCGACGGGATCGCCGATGCCCGGAAAACCGGCCCGGTCCCCGATCCGGGCGCTGTCGAAGACCACCAGATCGGCGTCGGCCCCTTCGCGCAGCCGTCCTTTATGTGCCAGGCCCAGGAAGCGGGCGGGCACGATGGTGCATTTGGCGACGGCCTGGGCCAGCGGCAGCAGTCCTTCTTCCCGGACCAGCTTGCGGAAGAAACGGGGAAAGTTGCCGGCGCATTGGGGATGGCCCTCGTGGGCCGCGCCCGAAGCCGACGATCCGGCGTCGGAGGAGACCATCGCGTAATCCCGGAGCAGCGGCAGGGCGATTTCCCGTTCGTCGCCGCCCCGCCAGATGATGAGCGTATCCGGCTGATGCCGGCGCAATTCATGGTAGAGCGGCGCGTTGAGCCGCCGCCCCCGGTGGGGTCCGGTCGCGGCCAGCAGATCCCCGGGCCGCCAGCCGAATTCGGCCATGGCCTTTTCACTGAAGACCGGCGTCCCGATATGAGTGGCGAAACTGGCGTACATGCCGCTGTCGATGGCCACCGGCAGGCCTTTTTGGCGGGCCCGGTCGACCATTGCCAGCGCCTTGGCCATGTAACCGCCGCCGTATTGATAGACGAAATGCGAGACCAGCACCGCGGCGCCCGATTGCTCGGCGATGCGGAAGGCTTCATCCAGTGAATCGAGGTCGCCCTTGGAGAGCACCCGGGTATGAATGGCCACCGGCCGGCCGTAACGGGCAGCCATCTTGCTTAACGATAGGATCTCCGCGAAGGAGGAACCTGGCGCGTACTCCAGCCCCAGGGACAGACCGCCGGCGCCGGCCCGGAAGGCCGCCTCGGCCAGTTCCGCCATGTCCGCGATCTGTTGGGACGTCGCCGCCAGGTAAGGATCATCCAGCCCCACGCGCCGCCGCAAACTCAGGGAATGCCCGATGAATTGCGCCTGATGGATGGGAAAGCCCCGTTCTTCCAGCGCGCCGAAGAAAGCCGCCAGATCGACGGGGCCGCCGCCGCAGTTGCCGCCGACGGTGGTGGTTATCCCCTGGAGCGCCGCCAGCTCGGCGCCGCTCTGCACGCCGTCGATGTGGGCGTGGCTATCGATGAAGCCGGGGCAGACGATCCGCCCCGCCGCGCCGATGAGCCGGTCGCCGCGCAATTCATCCGGCGCGATGCGGGCGATCCGGCCGTTCCGGATCCCGATATTGCCCGGGGTGACGGTGGCCCGCTCCGGGTCGACCAGCATTCCGCCGCGAATCACCAGATCATAAACATCCGTTTCCAAACAGCCCACCTCCAGTGGCAAGCAAGGGAAGAACCCATGGGTCCTGAAACGGGGAATACGGCATTTTGCGAAAGCATTGACGGGTTTGGAGCGAAAAGCGTGAACGCTTCACCGCGCTTTTCGCGAACAAAGCCGTTTACGCTTTAATAAAATGCTATAGCAGCCCTTTCATTTCGGGGCGTTTGATTCCATTATATGACGCTTGTCAAGCGGAGTAACGCCGAATATGTCATCGTCCACCCGAAAGCCGGCGGGAGAATGTTCCGGTGGCGCGGTTCCGTCAAGATTGGCGGAAAAACCGGGGATTTTTCAACGAATATCAGAAAATTGCATCATGACCGGTATGGGGACGAAACATGATTTTCAAAATGATGCGATACGCTTTCTATGACATCCAAGCTAAGACCGGTTGACGAGGACTCCTCCGGGCGGCGCGGTTTCTTCATTGTTCAAAAAAATTTCATATTTCCGCGCGCGGATGCTATAATTTGGGTGCGGGCATGCCGGAAACGATCGGGGGTAGCGGTTTTGCTTCACGGTTATAACATCCGCAACAAACTCATCTTCTTTTTCCTGCTGGTGATCCTGATCCCCTCCATTTTGATCACCACAGTGATGTACCTGCGCTCCACGCGGCTGCTGGGCGAGAAAAAGGGCGATTCCATCGTCAACAGTCTGGAACAGACTTGCCGGGTGATCGATACGATTCTGAAGGACGCCGAATATCAGTTGACCTTTTTGACCATTTATCCGGAGAATCTGGGCCAATTAAACCACGTGACGCGGCAGCCGGATTATTTCCAGGATCTGCTGGCCATGAAGATCTGGACCCGGCTCCGCAATTTCCGGATTTCCAACCAGAATATTCTCGCCATCTACATTTACCTCTACCGTCCCCGGCTGATGCTCACCTCCTTCGATAACCGCCGGGTCATTGAAGTCAACCGCCCCGGGGATTACCAATGGCTGAATAGGCCGGTGGATGCCGCCACCGGTCAATCGGAATGGGCGGCGGCAAACGTCATGGGCAGCAATATCAACGACACCGGGGTCTACTCCTTCGTCGTCACTAAGAATATCAAGAGTATCGATATGAAGCAGCCCATCGGCGTGGCTTGTATCGCCCTGGAAGAACACTATTTCCGGCATAATTTGCTGGACAGCATCCGGGAAGGCGCCAGGGGCACGGTGATGCTGCTGGATGGCCGGGGCGCGCTGCTTTCGGCGAGCGGTGACCGCAAGGTTTATTCGCAGGAATTGCGCAGTCAGTCCTATGTCCGGACCCTCTTGAACGGCGCCCGGGAATCGTTCATCGCCGAGGTGAACGGCGAAAAAATGCTGATCGGCTATACGACCTCCCCTTATACCGGCTGGAAATATGTTTCGATGGAGCCCATCCGGGAAGTGGTCCTCAATACGGTGGAGATTCGCAATTTAGCCATATGGGTCAATCTGTTATCCATCAGCCTCGCGGTTTTCCTGGCGTTCCTCTTCTCGCAAAGCATCTACCGGCCGATCCGGGTCTTGAAAGATTCGATGAAGCAGGTGGAGTCGGGGAATCTGACGGTCCAGATCCCCGGCGCGCGGCAGGATGAATTCGGGATGCTCAACCGGGGTTTTAACCGGATGATCAATCAGATTCAGCGCCTCATCGACGAACTCTATCATGAAAAACTCTTGAAGAAGGAAGCGGAGTTAAAAAGCCTGCAGGCGCAGATCAACCCGCATTTTCTCTATAATACGCTCGACTCCATCCATTGGCTGTCGCGTTTTCACAAGCTGGACGAAGTCAGCCAGCTGACCTTCGCGCTGTCCAATTTTTACCGGTTGAGCCTGGCCAGCGGCAGGGAAACGGTCACGGTCGCCGAGACGATCGCGCTGATTCAGGAGTACCTCAAGATTCAAAAGATCCGCTACGGCGACAAAATCGCGGTGGAGGTGGAGGCGGATCCCGCCATGCTCCAGTATCCGGTGTTGCCCATGATCATCCAGCCGCTGGTGGAGAACGCCATCGGCCATGGCATTGAGAAAAAGAAGGGTCCCGGCCGGATCAGGGTCGCCTTGGAGGGCTGCGACGGAGGAATGGTCTTTACGGTTCAGGATAACGGCCTAGGGATCGCTCCCGAGAAGCTCCGGCGGATCCAGCGACAGCTTCAGGGCTGCCGGGACGAGAATGGCGAAAGTTTTGCCTTGCTGAATATTCACCGCCGGATCCGGCTGTGCTACGGCAAACCATTCGGTCTGACCATTGACAGTGAGCCGGGCCGGGGTACCGTGGTGCGGGTCTTTCTGCCCCGTTTGGAGCATTCGAAACCAGAGGAGGCCGAGGCCGATGTATAAGCTATTGATCGCCGATGATGAACCTTGGATCCGCCAGGGCTTATTGCAGATCATCGACTGGCGGGGCTGCGGAATCGACGAGGTATGGGAGGCTGAGGACGGCGGGGAGGCGTTGGCGAAAAGCCTCGCCTTTCAGCCGGATATCATCATCACCGATGTCCGGATGCCCGATCTCGACGGCCTGGAACTCTGCAACCGGCTGCGGGACAGACTGCCCCGGACCAAAGTGATCATCATCAGCGGCTACCAGGATTTCGATTATGCCCGGAGGGCCGTGACCCTGGGAGTCTTCGATTATATCGTGAAGCCGTTGAATGAAGAGAATATCGTGGCCACGGTGCAACGGTGCCTGGGGACCATCGCCCAGGAGCGGCAACGCCAGGACGAGCTGGAAGCGGCCAAAACCCAGATGCGGGCCCACTCTTCCCTCCGGCAGCAGGAGTCCCTCTACCGGCTGCTCAAGGAGGCGGTTCGGGACGGGGCGGCGGCGCTCGACAGCCTGCGGCAGCTGGGGCTGAATATGAAGGCTGCCGCGTATCGGGTGTTTCTGGCCGAGATCAGCGATTTTGAAAGGCTGAAGCGGCAGCTGTCGCTGAAGGAGCAGGACGATATGAAACTGCGCCTCCTAAAGGCGCTTCAAGGATGGATCGATCTTCACGGAGTGGGCCTGGCGCTGCCGGGGGAGAACGACCGGATCTACGGCTGCGTGGGGTTCCCGGAAGCGCCCCCGGAGGCCGGGCTGGAGCGGGAATGGCAGGGCTGGCGCGCCATTCCGGGCCATGGGCCGGAGTTATCCATCCGCCTCTATGTCAGCGGAAGGGGGACGGACCTTACCCAACTGCCGGAACTGCGGGAGCAGGCGGAGCGGTGCCGCGAACGCCGCTTCTTTGCCCCCCAAACGGCCCTGCTCTTTTACGATCCGGCTCAGGATCCGCCTCCGGCCGCAGCCGCGGCGCCCTATCGTTATGATGCCCACTCCGAACGCGGGATCCTGGAGGCGCTGCGCCTGGGAGACCGCGCCCTGCTTCAGCAGCGCCTGCGCCAGCTGGCCGGGGAACTGCTGGAGCATCATCAAAGCCTCACCTCCCAGGAGGCGCTGTTCATTTACGAAGGGCTGCTGGAGTATGTGAGCCGCGAGTTGGCGGAAGAGGTCCCGCAGGCGGCCGGTCAATTCAGCGCCGATAAATTGCGGACCTTGAAGGAATTGAAGTACCAGGACCATCTGGATAAGGCCGCCCGCTGCGTCGAGTCGCAATTCCTGGAATGGCTGGACCGGCTGCGACAGTTGCTGGGGGGAGAAAAGCGGAAGATCATCCGCTGCGTGCGCGAATATGTGGAACAACGCTACCCGCAGAAGATCTCCCTGGCCACGGCGGCGGAGCATTTTCATTTCAACCCTTCCTACCTGAGCAAGCTGTTCTGTTCCGAGACGGGAGAGTCCTTCACCAAGTATCTCATGAAAATCCGCATCGCCAGGGCCAAGGAGATCCTGAAGGATCCCAGCGTCCGAATTTATGAAGTGGGCGACCGGGTCGGCTACAGCGACCTGAAATACTTCACCAAAGTCTTTAAAGAACTGGAAGGCCTGACCCCCGGCGAATACCGGGACCGTTGCCTGCCCCATAAGTTGAATTCCATTTCGAAATGAGCATCATGTCCCGAAGCCGGCCGTGATGAAACATGAAGCGATTTGTTTCACGCTCGATAACAAACAAAAATCGTAGACTAAAAACAAAGGCCCTCCTCTTCCTTCACCGAGAGGAGGGCCTATATAATTGAAATAGTGTAAAACCTGGCGAATCGACCCCCGGGTCAGGAGGTGACAGGCTTGGTTCGTTGGCGTATCCGGTTTACGGTACCGGCGAACCGCGGGAGATAGAGATATAGCATTTTGATAAAGCGTAAACGGCTTTGTTCGCTCCAAACCCGTCAACGCTTTCGCAAAATGCTGTCGATGAATGTAAAAAAATAGCGGGCCGGGTTTTCCAGAAAACGACGGGGAGGATTGAATTGGTTATGAAAAAATCGATGAAAGTGTGCGCGGGATTGCTCATCGCTCTGTTTATCCTATCCAATTGCCTCACGATGGCCGCCAAGAAACCGGTGGAACTGACCTATTGGTATCCCAACGGCCTCAGCAACGAACAGGCCGTTCTGAAGAAGGCGGTCGATCTGTTCAACCAGCAGAACCCGGATATTAAAGTGAAAGGCGAATTTGTCGGGGCCAGCGGCAGCGGCCAAGGCGCCACCGACAAATTAATGGTGGCCATCAGCGGGGGAAATCCGCCCGATGTCGTCACCTTTGACCGTTTTATGGTTGGCCAGTGGGCCGATCAAGGGTTGTTTGAGAATTTGACCGCTTTGGCGCGGACGCATAAGATTAGCAAGAATCAATTCTATGATTTTGCCTGGCAGGAAGCAAGTTACAAGGGCAACCTGTACGCCCTGCCGTTCGATACCGATACCCGGGCGCTTTTCTATAATAAGAAAATGTTCAAGGAAGCCGGGCTCAATCCGGAGAAACCGCCGCTGACCATCAAACAATTGGATGAATACGCGGCCAAATTGACCAAAAAAGAAGGAAACCGTTACAGAGTCATCGGATTTATTCCCTGGCTGCAACAGGGTTGGCTATATACGTGGGGCTGGAGCTTCGGCGGCCGTTTCCAGGATCCGAAAACCGGCCGGATCACCGCCAACGATCCGGGCGTCGTCAAGGCGCTGGAATGGGAGACGACCTATGCCAAGAAGTATGATATCGAGGCCGTGACCAATTTCGCCACCGCCGCCGGCGGCGACATCAATCCCTTCGCCGCCGGGATGGTGGCCATGGTGATCAGCGGCCCCTGGGAGATTTCGGGCTTCAAAGTCAACGCTCCGAACCTCGACTACGGCATCTCCTATATCCCCACGCCCACCGGCGCCAACTTCCATTCCTGGGCGGGCGGCTGGTCCTACGTCATTCCTAAGGGCGTCAAAAATAAGGAAGCGGCGTTCCGCTTCGCCAAGTTTATGTCGGTCGGCGAGGGCGCCCGCATTTACGGCGAGGAAACCACCCATTTCATGTCGGCGAAAGCCCTGAATGACAAATTCAACTGGTTCAAAGAAGATCCGAAGTACAAGATCTTTGTGACGCTGCTTCC
The DNA here is from genome assembly GCF_004340685.1 of Hydrogenispora ethanolica. NCBI lineage: Bacteria > Bacillati > Bacillota > Hydrogenispora > Hydrogenispora ethanolica. The sequence continues at coordinate 54,888 of NZ_SLUN01000003.1, forward strand.
CAAATCATTCTGCCGGCCGGTGATCCCCAAGGGCCAGCTGCTCTGGGACGAACTGGTCAATGCCACGGACAGCGCCTTGAACGGCAAGGGAACCCCCAAAGAGCTTCTGGACAAGGCGACGGCCAAGGTCAACCGGGAACTGGGCTACTAATCCCCCGGCATTTGGTGGGCGGGGCGGAGGATCCTCCGCCTCCCCGATCTTCTTCAAAGGAGTCTTCCATGATGAACGCGCAACCCTCCATGGTTTCGAAAAAGGCGCCCCGCAAAGTTTTTTTCGCCGCCAATCATCCCATCTACGGCTGGCTGTTCGCCCTGCCCTGGCTGATCGGATTGACGGTCTTTTATATCTACCCCTTATGCTCATCGATCGTTTACAGTTTCACCTCATTCAACGGGATCGTGGCCGGCCGCTTTGTGGGGGGCCGGAATTACGCCGATTTGATGGCGGATGAAACCTTCTGGATCGCGGTCAAGAATACCTTCGTCTTTGCGGCGATGGCCGTCCCGGCCAGCCTGATCTTTGGGATTCTGGTGGCGGTGCTGCTGAACGCGAAGATCCGGGGGCGGGGGGTATACCGGGTGATCGCCCTCATCCCCACGCTGGTGCCGGTGGTCGCCGTCTCCATCATCTGGCAGTGGCTGTTGAACAGCCAGTTCGGGCTGGTAAATTATTTGTTATACCGGGTCGGCCTGCCGGGGCCGCCCTGGTTCGGCAGCGAGCTTTGGGCCAAACCCTCGATCCTGCTCATCGTCATCTGGACCATCGGGGCCAACATCCTGACCTATTTGGCCGGCTTGCAGGACATCCCCGAGAGCTATTACGAGGCGGCCGCCATCGACGGGGCGGGCGCCCGCCATAAGTTTTTCCGGATCACGCTGCCGTTGTTGTCGCCGATCATCCTGTACAACACGATCATGGGGATCATCGGGGCGCTGCAGCAATTCACGCTGGCCTTCGTCATCACCAACGGCCAGGGGACGCCGGCCAACTCGATGATGTTTTACGCGATGTATCTGTATAAAAACGCCTTTACCTATTTCAAAATGGGCACCGCCAACGCCATGGCCTGGATGATGTTCGTGGTGGTGATGGCCCTGACGGTTTTCGTGTTTACCGTCTCCAAGAAATGGGTTCATTATATGGGTGAATGAAGGAGACCGCCGATGCTACGAAAATATCACCTGTCCGTTCAGTTGTCACTGATACTCGTCTCGCTGTTCTTTGTCATCCCGTTTTACTTCATGGTCTGCACCTCTTTTAAAACCCAGGCCGAATGTTACGTCTATCCCATCACCTGGCTGCCGGAGCATTTCAATCTCCGGGGGTACCGGGATATCTTCGGCATGATCCCCTTTGGGCGCTATTTTCTGAATACTTCCTATATTACGGTGCTGAATGTCATCGGCGTCGTCTGCTGCTGCCCGCTGGCGGCCTACAGTTTCGCCCGCTTGAAATGGCGGGGCCGCGATCCGCTCTTCTTTGTGACCCTGGCGGTGATGATGATCCCGTATCAAGTGATCATGGTGCCGATCTTCATGATCTTCTCCAAGCTGAAGCTGGTGGGCACCTTTTGGCCGCTGATCATTCCGCAGTACTTCGGCGTGCCGTTCTATATCTTCCTGTTGCGCCAGTTCTTTAAGGGACTGCCGAAGGACCTGGAGGATTCGGCGCGGATCGACGGCTGCTCGGAGTTCCGGATCTTCTTAAAAATCTATCTGCCCATCTGCAAGCCGGCGGTGCTGACGATCATGATCTTTCAGATGCTGAGTTCCTGGAATGATTTCAACGGCCCGTTAATTTATTTGCAACGGTCGGAGATGTATACCCTGCAACTGGGGCTGCAACAGTTCAAGACCGCCCACCTGACCTACTGGCCGCCGATGATGGCCGCCGCGGTGCTGATCTCGCTCCCGATCATCCTGGTGTTTTTCATCGCCCAGAAGCGGTTCATCGAAGGGATCACCTTTACCGGCATCAAGGGTTGAGGGGACCGGCTCGCTATCGGGGACGGGGCTTTTGCATGGAAAAAATAAGCAAAAGCTTTCAGCGACTGAAAGCCGATGGGGACGGTTCTTGCCTCAACACCATCGGTCTTTATTGCCTTTTTGGCGAAGCCGAGGCCACAGGAACAAGCATCCAATGTTTTTCTTTTCGTGCTTACGTATCCGCAATTCAACGAGCATCTTCAGTAACGAAATAAGCATCTTTAGTAACTGAATGAAGATATTCGGTAACGAAATGAATTCATTCAGTAACCGAATGAGCATGTTCAATTACAGAATGAACATCTTCAGGAACTGAATCACCATGTTTAGTTATGGAATGAACATTTTCAATAACTGAATGAGTATGTTCGGTAACTGAATAAGCACGTTCAGCTACTGAATAAAGATCTTCAGTAACCGAATGAGCATATTCAGTTACCGAATGAACATCCTCGGCAACCGAGTGAGGATTCTCAGCAATAAAACGAGCATCTCGGGAACGGAACGAAGTTCAACGGAGTTTAGGATTGGCAAACATGGTATGATAAAAATTAGCCGGAAGTATCAAAATTCGGAGGTTACCAAATGGGTTTTTTCATGATGGAACGGGTCAAAACGATCTGCGCGGAATTGGCCGGTTATATCGACCGCGCCAGGCTGCCCTTGGATCACTGGCAGTACAAGGAGGGACATTTCCCGAATGGCGCGGCGGCCGACGCCGATCCCTCGCCCTGGCGGGATTTCCTTCCCGGAATGCGCTGGGGCGGACGGGACCGCCACTACTGGTTCCGGAGCGATTTGGCGATTCCCGCCGAGTTTCAAGGTCAGACGCTGGCGCTGCAGGTGGCGACGGGCCAAACCAAGGAGGCCTGGGACGCCACCAATCCGCAATTCTTCCTCTACCTCGACGGAACCCTGATTCAGGGGCTGGACGTCAATCACCGCGAAGTCATTTTCGCCCGCGGCGGCGACGCGGACGGCAACCGGAGTTACCGGATCGATTTGGCGGCCTACAGCGGCATGCTGGAACAGCGCAGCGATTTCGAAGTGCGGCTGGTGGCGGTGGATGAGCCGATCAAAGAATTCTATTATGATCTGTGGGTGCCGTTGCTGGTGGCGCAGGAGCTTCCGGAGAACGACGAACGGCGGCAGACCCTGCTGGAAGTCTTAAACGGGGCGGTGAACCGTTTGGATCTCCGCAAGCCGTATTCGGAGCCGTTCTATGCCTCGCTAGGGGCGGCAGCGGACTTCCTGCGCCAGGGCCTCGCCGCGCTGGAGGAACGGCCGGAGCCGCCGCTGGCCACCTGTGTCGGCCATACCCACATCGATGTGGCCTGGCTGTGGACTCTGGGCCAGACCCGCGAGAAGGCGGCCCGCAGTTTCGCCACGGTTTTAAAGCTGATGGAGGATTATCCGGAATATATCTTCATGTCAAGCCAGCCCCAGCTGTATCAGTTCGTCAAAGAAGATCATCCCGAATTGTATCAAAAGATCGCTGCCCGGATCCGGGAGGGCCGCTGGGAGGCGGAAGGGGCCATGTGGGTGGAGGCCGATTGCAACCTGGCCTCCGGCGAATCGCTGGTGCGCCAGATCCTGTTCGGAACCCGCTTTTTCCAGCGGGAGTTCGGCGTGAGAAACCGCCTGCTCTGGCTGCCGGACGTCTTCGGCTACAGCGCGGCGCTGCCGCAGATCCTGAAACGCTCGGGCATCGATTACTTCATGACCACCAAGATCAGCTGGAACGACTTTAACAAACTGCCCTACGACACCTTTATGTGGGAGGGGATCGACGGCACGCCGGTATTGACGCATTTCATCACCACCCGCGAGCCGGGCGCGCCGCCTGATTCCCACTTTACCACCTACAACGGCAAGCTGACGCCCGCGGCGCTCATCGGGGGCTGGCAGCGTTATCAACAAAAGAGCCTCAACCGGGATATTCTGATCGCCTGCGGTTACGGCGACGGCGGCGGCGGAACGACCCCGGACATGCTGGAACAGGGCCGCCGGATGAGCCGCGCCCTTCCGGGCTGTCCCCGGGTGCGGCCGGGCACGGCCGGGGATTATTTCCGCCGCTTGGAACAGCAGCTGGCGGGACGGCCCGATCTCCCCAAATGGGTCGGCGAGTTGTATCTGGAGTTCCATCGCGGCACTTATACCTCGATGGCCCGGAATAAGCGTTATAACCGCAAAAGCGAGCTGCTTTACCAAGATGCGGAGTTTCTGGCGGTCCTGGGCCGGCTGCTGGCCGGCCAAAGCTATCCGCAGGCGGCGTTGAACCGGGGTTGGGAGACGATTCTGCTCAACCAGTTCCACGATATCCTGCCCGGTTCCTCCATTAAGGAGGTTTACGAGGAATCGCGCCGCCAATACGAGCAGATCATCGGCGCCGGCCGGGAACTGGCCGGGCATTCGTTGGCGGCGGTGGCCAAGGCCGTCCGGCTGGAGCAACCGGCGGTAGTCGTCTTCAATAGCTTGTCGTTCACCCGTTCGGCGATCGTCCTGGCCGACCTGGACCCCGACGATTCCAGGTATCACAGCGTCATCGATGCCACGGGCCGGAAGCGCCCCTTGCAACGGGTGGAAAGCGCCGGCCGGAACCAAGTCCTGTTCTGCGCCCCGGATCTGCCGGCCAAAGGGTACCAGGCTTTTCCATTGAGTTCCGAAAAGGTGGCCGATCCGCCCGAACTCTCGGTGGGGCCGTCGCTGCTGGAGAACTGTTACTTCCGCATCGCGATCGACGCCCAGGGCAACATCGCTTCCCTCTTTGACAAGCGTAACCGGTGGCAGGTTTTGAAACCGGGCCTGGCAGGCAACCGGCTGCTCGCTTTCGAAGACAAACCGGCGGAGTACGATAACTGGAATATCGACCTTTATTATCAGGAGAAGCAATGGGAGATCGACGCAGTGGAGGAGATCTCCGTCATCGAGGAGGGACCGGTCCGGGGCGGCCTCCGGATCCGCAAGCGCTTCCTGGACTCCGTCATCGTTCAGGATATCTACATTTACAATGACCTGCCGCGGATCGATTTCGATACCCAGATCGACTGGAAAGAGAGCCAGATTCTTTTGAAAGCGGCTTTCCCGGTGGACGTCCACGCCAATAAGGCCACTTATGACATTCAGTTCGGCAATGTCGAGCGGCCGACCCATTGGAACACCTCCTGGGATCTGGCCCGCTTTGAAGTCTGCGCCCATAAATGGGCCGATCTTTCCGAGGCCGGCTACGGGGTCAGCCTGATCAATGACTGTAAATACGGCCACGACATCAAGGACGGCGTGATCCGGCTGACCCTGCTGAAGTCGGGGAACCATCCCAATCCGGAGGCGGACCGGGAATTGCACCATTTCGTCTACTCGCTCTACCCCCATCCGGGCGATTGGCGGGAAGGAGGGACCGTTCAGACGGCCTACAGCGTTAACGTGCCGGTCTACGCCCAGCCGGAACCGGCCCACCCCGGAAGCCTGCCGGCGACTCTGTCCCTGCTGGCGCTGGATCGGGAAAATGTGATCCTGGAGACGGTCAAGCAAGCCGAGGATGACGGGGGAATTGTGCTGCGGCTCCACGAGTGTTACAACCGGCGCGGCGCGGTCACGTTGCGCAGCCATTTGCCGTTGCAACGGGCGGTGGAATGCAACCTGCTGGAGGAGGAAGAGGCGGAACTGGCCGTTGCCGGAGAGCGGGAGCTTCGTTTGGAAATGAAGCCTTATGAGATTAAGACGCTGAAGTTGGAGTTCCGGGACTGAGGATCGGCCCGGGGGTAAAAGACGGCGGGAGGCGAAGCAAGCGCCTTCCGCCGCTGTCCTTCTGGATTGGTAATAATAGAAGGGTGTGACTGAAGTGTACGGCGGGAAGCCTCTACACCTATTGATTATGCAAAATGTTTAAATTGCGGCAACCATTCGCGGTTGGCCTCGAACATCTCCGTCACCATCCGCTGGATCTCGGCCAGGCTCAACACGGCCGAGGTCAAGGGGTCGTAACAGACGGCATGGAAGATCTTGCGCGGGTCGCCCTCGATGGCCCCGGCCACCGCCAGCTCCTCGCAGCGGGCGCTGATATTGTTCAGGATCGCCAGCTGCTCCGGGAGCGGCCCGACATGGAGCGGATCCAGGCCGCGTTTGGAGGCCAGGACCGGCACCTCGACGCAGCAGCCTTCGGGAAGGTTGTCGATGAGCCCGAAATTGCGGACATTGCCGTTGAATTCGAAAGGCGTCCCGTCGCCGAGGGTGGCGTTGAAGATATAGGCCGCGTATTCCTTGCCGCGCTGGAGATCGATGGGCTGTTGGAACCATTCGTCGATCTCGCTTTTCCAGGTGGTTTCGCGCTTCAGGTATTCGTTCAAAATGTAGGCGTAGACTCCCGGATTCCAGCCGGTGCTGTGGGTGCAATACTGCTCGATCAGATCGGGGCGCTTGCGGAACCAGGCGTTATACTCGGAGTTGTGGCCGCTGGATTCGGTGACGTAATAATCCAGATGCAGGAACATCTCGTTGCGGACCATCTCTTCGTTGTAGATCTCCGGTTTTTGCACCGCCGCCCGGATCAGCGGATAGGCGTCCTGGCCGTTCCAGCGGTAACTCAGATACCAGGCCTGATGATTGATGCCGGCGCACAGATAGGTGATCTCCTCCATAGGGGCGCCGATCCATTTGGCGAGCATCGCAGCGGTCCCCTGTACGCTGTGGCAGAGGCCGGTGACCCGGAGCGGGGTTTGGCCCTGCATTGCCCGGCAGAGCATGGCCATGGGGTTGGTGTAATTCAGGAAAATGGCTTCCGGACAATATTGCTCAATGTCGCGGCAGATATCCAGCATCACCGGGATGGTGCGCAGGGCCCGGAAGATCCCGGCCGGGCCGCGGGTATCGCCGACATTGATGTCGACGCCGTACTTTTTGGGGATCTCGATATCATGGCGCCAGACATTCACCCGGCCCGCCAGAATGGTGCAGACCACGCCGTCGGCGTCCCGCAGGGCCTCGACCCGGTCGGTGGTGGCCAGGACCTTGGCCGGATAGTTGCCGGCCGCGATGATCTTCTCGACCGCGTTTTTGATATAGGCCAGCCGTTCGGGGTCGATATCCATCAAGGCGATGGTGCTGTCGGCCAGCGCCGGGAAGGACAGGATATCCCGGACCAGCGCCCGGGTGAAACCGAAACTGCCAGCGCCGATAAAGGCGATCTTTTTCATGAAACTCCCTCCTGAGACTCGGATTGGAACGAACGATACTTCTATTGTAACGGAACCGTTTGCCAAGTAAATGGAGGAATGTGGCGTAAATATGGTATAATGTTGGATGGTAATCAGTGAGAAGCGAGGTTGGCGCGGAAAAATGCCACAAGTCATTGATCTTCATCCGCCGCATCGTTCCGAGTTGGATATGTACAATTGTGGAATCGAGGATTGCCGGCCGGGCCATTTTTTCGGGCCGGCGGTCCGGGAGTATTATCTGATCCATGTCATCCGCAGCGGCAAAGGCTTCTTCCAAGTGGGGAACCAGCGCTATCCGTTGCGGCGGGGACAGGGGTTTTTGATCTGCCCGGATGTGGTCACCTTCTATCAGGCGGATCAAGACGACCCCTGGCACTATTCGTGGGTGGGGTTCAACGGAACGAAAGCCCGGGATTATTTGGAAGCGGCCGGTCTCAGCCAGGCCAATCCCATCTTCGGCTTCGACCGCGAGGACGCGCTGCCGGAATGGATCGGCCGGATGGTGGAGGCCGGTTCGCTGGGGCGGGGCCGGGAGACCGCTCTGCGGGGGCTGCTCTACCTCTTTCTGTCCCGGCTGATCGAAAATGCCAAGACGGAGTGCGCCGGCAACCAGCTCTCCAAGAAGGAACAGTACCTCCAAAAGGCCATCGAGTTTATCCGGATCAATTACTCGCGGAAGATTACCGTCCGGCAGATCGCCGCCTTTGTCGGATTGGACCGGAGCTATCTCAGCGCCCTGTTCCGGGAGGAACTGCACCGCAGCCCGCAGGAGTTCCTGATCCGCTTCCGCATGGAGAAGGCCCGCGGCTTCATGGCCAATGAGTCGTTGTCCATCGGCGACGTGGCCCGCTCGGTCGGGTATGACGATCCGCTGCAGTTTTCGAAGGCTTTTAAGAAATGGAGCGGCCTGCCGCCCAGCCGCTACCGGAAAAGGGCCGGCGAGGACGCATCCGGCTGAACCGGGCGGCAGCGGCGCGCGATGGCTATGGCTCGCGGAATTCCGAAGGGCTTTTGCCGGTCATCTGCTTAAAGACCCGGCTGAAATAGAAGGGGTCGGGATAGCCCACCAGCTCTCCGACGGTCTTGACATCCAGCTCCGGCCGCCCCCGCAAGAGGTGTTTGGCCTCATTGATCCGCAGGGTCAGCAGGTATTTCACCGGAGTCTCGTCGTAGTGTTTCTTGAATAACTTGCTCAGATAGGAAGCGTTGAAGTTAAAGCTCTTCGCCAGCGAGTTCAGATTGATCTCCTGGGTGAAATTCTCCTTAATGAAGCGGGCCACGATCGCCACGATCTCTTCCGGCGTCTGATTGCCCGGCGCATTCCGGGCCAGCTGGCGCAGGAGGGCCTGGGTTTCGTTCTCCAGCGAAACTTTGATGGCGGTCAGCGCTTCCCGCAGTTCATCGGGTTCCAGCGGTTTCAACAGGTAATCCTTGACGCCGTATTTGATGGCCTGCTTGGCGTATTCGAACTCGCTGTACCCGCTGATAATGATGGTTTTGATATAGGGGTAGTTCAGCGTGACCTGTTTCAGCAGCTCCAAACCGTCAATGACCGGCATCCGGATGTCGGTCAGCAACAGATCGGGGGAGTGCTCTTCGATCAGCTCCAGCGCCTGTTTGCCGTTTTGGGCGGCCCCCACCACGCTGAAACCCAGCTGAAAACCGTGGATATGCTTGATGATGTGATTCAGGATCAGCTCTTCGTCTTCAGCCACAACGGCTTTCAGAATCGCTTCGTTCGCCATTTTGCTCCTCCGTGGTTTCTTCCGCTTGGCCGCCGATGGTGATGACCGCGCCGCCCTCCGCCTGATTGGCGATTTCAAAAAACATCCGCCCGCCATAGATCAGCTTCAGCCGGATATAGATATTCAGCAGCCCCATGCCATCCAGTTCCAGGCTGGGCAACAAGCCGTTTTGATTGATCGCGGCGATCTTGCCCCGGATCGCCGCCATTTCCTCGTCCGTAAAACCGGGGCCGTTATCGCGGACCGAGACCCGCCAATCCGACCCGTCCCAATCCCCGTTCACCGTGATCCGCCAGGGCGGCTCGTTTTTGGTGCCGTGCTTGATGGCGTTTTCGACCAGCGGTTGAATGACCAGCTTGGGGATGTGAATCGCCTTCATCCGGGGATCGATCCGGAGGTCATAGGAAAGATGGTTGCGGTAACGGAATTTCATACATTCCAGATACTTTTGGGTATATTCCAGCTCCGCCTGGAGCTTGACCAGGGGGGACTTATGGGAGGAAATGTAGCGCAGCATGTGCGAGACGTTTTTGCACATGGTGATCACCGCATCGTGCATATTCTCCTCGGCCATGATGATGATCGTGGCCAGCGTGTTGTATAAAAAATGGGGGTTCATCTGGGATTGCAGGGCCAGCATCTTGGACTGCATTTCCTGGGATTGGGAGAGCAGCAGGGCATCCATGGACTGTTTCAGCTTGACGCTCATGTTTTGGAACGCCATATTCAATTCTTCCAGCTCATTCAGGTCACTGGTCAATCTGGGCTGGGTCTGCGCGAAGAGCATCTCCAGGTCCAGTTTCTTGATGGCCCGGTGAATGCGCTGAATCGGAGTGGTCACCTTTTTGGCGAGGCCGAACGAGATGAGCAGCGTCAACAGGAGCAACCCGACGCTGCCGAAGACCACGATCTTGGTGAAGGTGATCACCGGGGCCAGGACCAATTGCTGCGACTCGACGATCAATACCTTCCAGCCGCTATAATCGGAACTGGTGTAGGTCACGATCTCCCGGGCGCCGCTGACGGGGTTTTGAACGGTGGTCGAGGCGGTGCCGGCGTTTTGGGTGCGGATGACTTCGAAGTATTTCCGGTAGCGCGGATCCGGACGTTGATTGTAGGGGTACAATAGCTGGCCCCGGTCGTTGAAGACGTAGAGCAGTTTTTTGCCGGATTCCCGGTTAACCAGATCATTCAGGCCATTAAAGATGATGTCGCAGTCCTGCTCGATCTCGACGATCCCTTGTTTGGTCCAGTCCCGGTCGAGCAACACCCGGCAGAGCGAGATATACAGCTTGTCGTCGGAGATGCCGCGGATGCGCATCAAAAGGTTGTCGGCGTGCGGGGCGGAGATGTAACGGTCGCCATTGCGCAACAGCACCTCGGGGTACCAGAATTTTTTCTCCAAAGCGATTTTGGTGGTGGTGTTGGAGATGCCGGCCCCGACCATTTCGCCGTTGAAGTCGTACAGGTTGATCTGGCTGACGGTTTGGGAGGGGCCGATGATCGCCATGAAGATGTCGATCAGTTCCTTGGTGTTGTAATACTTTTCGACCTTCAGCTCGGTGCTTTCGCTGTCGGGGTTGATATTGTAGGAGAGATGCTTGTAAAAATGGCTTTTGATCAGGCTGGAGTAACAGATGCTCATCGAGACCGTATTCATCTTGAGCACCTCGGCGTCGAGCTTCTCGGAGATCGATTCGCAGAGGCTCTGCTGGGAAGCGGAAGCCCGGTTCTTAAGCAGCGTGGAAGTGTAATAGTAGAAAAATACGGCGAAGATCAGGATACTGGCCATGATCAATGCCGAATAGGAGAAAAACAGGTTCGCTTGGATGGTTTTCAGGCGTTTTTTCATATTCCATCAGTCCTTATTTTCGGGGTGGAAAAAAAGTACAAATAACAAATCCGATTCGTACATGGCAAAACCGGCCGGCATCCGTTAAGCTAAGATTATGATCATTGCAATCTAATTGTAATCAATCGGGAAGGGGGTGTCAAATCCAGCCAAGAAGTTATGACATTCCAGTCAATATGACAAGGGGGTAGATGGGAGATTATGAGAAAATTTTTATTGGTTTTGTTGGTGATGGCCCTCATGGTCGGCGCCTTTGGCACGGTGTACGGAGCGAAGAAAAATGTGACGCTTACCTTCGGCGCGCACCAGGCCGGAGTCCCGATCTCCGGGGTCGACCAGAAGATCGCCAAAGTCTTCGAGAAAGAGACCGGCATCAAGATTGACTTTCAGATCGTTCCCGACGCGCAATGGCGCGATCTTTTAAAAGTGAAGCTGGCCTCGGGCGAAGCGCCCGACATCTTCCTGGTGGACGCCGATCCGTTCTCGCTCAATGACCGGATTCATCCCGCCGAAAATTGCATCGACCTGTCGAAAGAAAAATGGCTGTCCCGGATGGACCCGGTGTTCCGTCCCAGTCTCTCCTATAAAGGCAAGGTGTATGGCCTTTCGATCTTCCCCGGGGTGAAGATCTGGGTCTACTATTACGACAAGGCTTTGTTCAAAAAGCTGAATCTGCAGCCGCCCAAGAATTACGCCGAGTTCAAGAAGGTCTGCCAGACCGTCAAGGATGCCGGAGTGGTTCCGGTGTATGAGGCCTTGGCCAATGGCTGGCACCAGGTGCTGCCGCTGTTTGAGATCGGCGCCACCTATGAAAAGCACCATCCCAAACTTTACGATCGCCTGAATACCAATAAAGTCAAGGTCACCGAGATTCCGGAGTTGGCCAAGACCCTCGGCCAGCTGAAGGAATTTGCCGACCTGGGCTTCTATAACAAAGATTTCATGACCGCCAATTACGATGACGGCTTCAAAGTCATCGCCGAGGGGAAAGCCGCCATGTTCATGGCCGGAAAAGGCTGGCGGGAACAGTTGGATTCGCTGTATCCCGGGAAAGCCGAAAATATCGGGTTCTTTATCATGCCGTGGTGCGACAACCAGATTTTGAACGTCAACCCGGCCGGAAACGCCCGGTTTGGTTATAAAAAGAGCAAACATGTCAAAGAGATCTTGCAATATTTCCGGTTCCTGACCCGGCATGATATCCTGCAAATGCGCCAGGACCTGGATCCGCAAACTCCCGAGTTGAACTGGCCGGAGATCAAGACCCGCTATCCGGCTGATTTCCAAGCGCTGTTGACCAACTCCCCCAAGGGCACGGTCATGCAGTATGGCGTGAAATATATCGATTCGCAATGGATGGATGTGGGCAAGGACATCGAGGCAATGTACGCCGGGGCTTTGACCCCCAAGCAAGTGGTGGAAAACATCCAAAAGCGCCGGGTCGAACAGGCCACGCTTCAAAAAGATCCGTATTGGACCAAAAAATAAGCCGCGACTGTACTGGCATTGACATCGGAAGAACTGAAAACCGTAATGCGATGGGGCACTTCTCCTTTAAAAGGGTGAAGTGCCTCTTCCGTATCGGGGATAATCGGCTCTGAGCTTGCAAAGGAGAAAGCGATGAATAAAAGCAAAATCTATCCGGGCTATTTTTTAATCGGAGCGCTGGCCATTTACTTTGTTTTGCTGCTCCTCCCCAGTCTGGTGGGCATCTATTATTCCTTTACCGACTGGAACAGTTTTGATCCGGCCATTCACTTTGTGGGACTCGCCAATTTTAAAAAGGTCTTCTCCGCCGATGAATTGTACGGGTTTTACATCTGGAACACCATCAAATTCACGCTCTTCACGACTTTCCTGAAGACGCTCATCGGATTCGGGGCCGCTTTGTTATTGATCCGCAATGTGAAATGGATCAATTTTCACCGGATGGTGATGTTCTCCCCGCAAGTGCTGTCCTTTGTGATCGTGGGCTTGATCTTCCGCAGCCTGTTCAATCCGACCGAGGGGTTTATCAATGAGACCCTCAAGCTGATCGGACTGGGGGCTTTGGGCCAGAACTGGCTGGGTGATATCAAATGGGCCTTCAGTTCCATTATGGCGGTGGACACCTGGAAAGGCGCGGGATACCTGATGGTGCTGTTCATCGCCGGCTTAAAATCGATCCCGGAGATGTATTATGAAGCCGCGGAGATCGACGGCGCCAATTATTTTCAAAAAATGGCCAAAGTGACTTTGCCGCTGATCATGCCGGTGATCACCATCACGCTGGTGCTGAATATTACGTACGGGCTGCGGGTTTTCGATTCGGTCTATGTCCTGACCAACGGCGGGCCCGGCTTCGCCACCGGGGTCCTCAACACGGTCGTCTTCAAAGAGTTTTCCAAAGGCACCTATGCGGTGGGTAGCGCCTTATCCACGATTTTGTTCGTCTTCATCTGCACCTTCTGCTACTTTCTGATTCAGGCGATGAACAAAAAGGAGGTCGATTACTGATGCTCAAGTGGATCCGGCCCTTGCTCAAAAACGCTTTTGCCTGGCTGCTCAGTATCGTGGTGCTGATCCCTTTCGCGGTCATGCTGGTCAATTCATTGAAAACCCGGGAAGAATCCTACTCGATGACCTTAAAGCTGCCGGCGGTCCTGCAATTCCAGAATTATCTCACCGTCATCGAACAGGGCAATGTCATCCCTTCGTTCTTCAACAGCTTCATGTACGCCTCGCTCTCGGTGGTGCTGGTGGTACTGACCTGTTCGATGGCTGCCTTCGTCATTTCGCGCAATGATACCCGCCTGAACCGGTTCGCTTACTTCTTTATCATCATGGGAATCGTCCTGCCCGTGAACTATGTGGCGCTGATGAAAGTGATGCAAGTGACGATGCTCAATAATACCCGCCTGGGCATCAGCCTGCTGTATACGGCCATGAATATCCCGATCAGCCTCTTCATTACCTGCAGTTTTATCGGTTCCATTCCCAAGGATCTCGACGAAGCGGCGATTATCGATGGTTGCGGTCCCTGGAGCCTGTTCTTCCGGATCATCTTTCCGCTGTTAAAGCCGGTGGCGGTCACGGTGGGGGTCCTATGCTTCATGGCGAGCTGGAACGATTTTATGATGCCGCTCTATTATCTGAATAACTCGGCGAAATGGCCGATGTCGCTGACCGTTTACAGTTTCTTCGGCGCCAGCATGCAAGCCCAGCGTCAGTGGAATCTGGTCTGCGCCGACATCGTGTTGACCAGCATCCCGGTGATCGTTGTTTACCTGTTGGGCCAGAAATACATCGTCTCCGGAATCACGGCCGGAGCCGTCAAAGGTTGATGACTCGGAAGGTAAGATGTTGGCCATTCTCTGCTAAAAGCGTTGTGATAAACCCTGTCCGAAGGCCAGGGTGAACACAAAAGCTCAGAAAAGCAAGTGATAAAGTCGTTTTTTAGGCCATTGAAAGGATGATTTCCGAATTTGAGGACTTTATCACATGGCTTCTAAAGTTGCAGAACATTTACGGATAATGCGACATATCATGCTTTGGATCGCGGCTCGGCTTGCATTATAAACGGCCACGATTCAAAGAGCTGTGATAAACCCGGCTAAAACCGGAAAAGTCACGGCGATTGTTTCCAAATAGAAACTTCGACAAGGAGGCATTATCATGGCCGGTCATCTGATCCTGTTCCAACACGCCGATCTTCGCGGAGCTCACCGGCATGTCTTCGAAAAGGAAGCCGATTTATGTTACGCCAACGATACCTTCTATCACGGTTCGATCGCTTCGTTCGTGATCCTCTCCGGAGTCTGGAAATTCTACCGGGACGCCAAATACAAGCGGCCTTATTCGAGAGAATTTGGACCGGGTATTTACCGGTGGGTTGAAGACTGCGGATTTGATAATGATCAGGTCTATTCCTTGCAATGCATGGGTTGATAATGGAATCGGATAGCGTTTTAAAATAGGGAAAAAGCGCTAGCCGATACGGATGGCGAAGCCCTGCGATCGATGATTGCAGGGCTTCTTTCCATAAAGCATTCAGCCGGGTTCAGCCGGCGAACCATATTTGTTATCGAGAAACCCCGTGGTTTGTAAAACTTGGTAGAGTTCCAGCTGTTTTCGTTCTGCTTGGGCCGGGTCTTTCGGTTTGCACCATACCTTGTAGAACCAATCAAAATAGCGGGATTGGGACGGATCGGGCCGAAAAATCAATCCCATATTCTGGTCCGGCCGGTCGTAGGCTGCCACAATCTGCCCGGTTTCAGCCGCCGCTAGTTGCCGGTATTGGCCATGATGGATGATGCCCGGCCCGGTCAAGCGGCCCCGGCTGGGTTGACCGGGATGGACGGCGTACCCCAGAATCAGGGCGATCAGCGGAAAACAACGCTGTCCGGGCAGGTTAAACTTGGCGTAGAACTGCCGCAGATCGCCCCGGTGGATGCTGTTGGTGAAGAGCGAATCGATCCCCAGCGACTTGGCGGCGATGGCCGCGGTTTGAGCGGCCAGAATGGTGTCGGTGCTGCCGGTGATGAAGTCGGTCAGGCCGCCGCACCCAAAAGGCTGCTGCAGATAAGCGGCGGTATCGGCCAACCGGTTATAATCGACGCAGAAGATCAAGGCCTTGTCGCCGACATACTGGAGATATTCTTTCATGTCCGCTCGATCGTCCACGACAATGATCGAGTAACTCTGCCGGGCGGAAGCGGAGGCCGCGCGCACCGCGGCTTCCAGAATGGCCTGCAAGTCTGCGGCGTCGATCCGTTGCGTCGTAAAGCCGCCGTGAATCGAGCGCAGGCTGTGAATGGTCCGTAGGGTTTCATTCATGGCAAGGGTTCCTTTCCAAAATCAGAAATTGAAGGTCTGGGGCGGATTTCCCGAAAAATCGCTGATGCTGGCCTGGCCATGCTCCAGATAGAAGATGGCGAAGACCGGATTGTCGGGAGTCTGATAGATCCCGCGGATCATCGGGCTGGCATCGAGGATCCGTTGTTTGAGCGAACGGTCCGGGCTGAAAACGATCGGGCCGGACAGCCGGAGCCAGGCGCCATTCTTGGAACTGCTGCAGAATTCGATAAAAGCGGTCTGTTGGAGCTGTTGATAGACGGGTTTGGTAGTGGCGGTGCAGAAATAGAATTTGCCGTCTTCCTCAAATTGGAACTGAAACGGCCGGACCCGGGGTTTGCCTGCCTCCGTCGTGGCCAGGTAGCCATCGGGGTTTTCCTGTAAAAAAGCGCTCACCTTTTGCATCATTGATTCCTCCATAAAATAGCAGTGTTTTATGATAATAGTTTGACGTCAAACTATTAAGATAAAAAATTTAAAAGTTCCTTTGGATCTTGGACAACAGTTCGATCAGGCATTGCCGTTCGGCGGCGGAGATATCCCGGTAGGCTTGGTCCAGGAGTTTTCCGGAGATCGCATCGAGCGCCGGCTTTAAGGCCCGGCCCCGATCGGTCAGTTTGACGAAGCTGACCCGGTTGTCGGCAGTTTCTTTGATCTTGAGCACATAGCCCAAACCGATCAGTTTGTCGACCAGCGCGGTGACGGTCGATTTGTCTCTATCGATGGTCTTGGCCAGATCGGTCATTGTCAGGGCGTCCCGCTGGAACAACGCGTAAAGGATATCGCCATGGGAAGGGACCAAGCCTTTGATGTCATGCTCCGCCATCTCCTGGATGATGAAACGGTTGGCTTTTTCCCGGATATTCGAGATAAGGGAGATAATGGCGCTGGTGTTCATGGCTTCATTATAGTTTGACATCAAACTATTGTCAAGAGATTCTTTCGTTGGCTGCCATTGGCCGGTCGTTGGGCCGCAGGGTATTCCGGGTGATCTCCAGGAAAGCCCGGAGGGCGGGGGAGATCCATTTGTCTTTGTGCCAGGCCACCTGGGTGAAGACTTGAAAATCCGGCCCTGCCCAGGCGAGCGGCGCCAGCTGGCCCCGGGCGATCTCCTGGGCCACGGTCATCTCCGGCAATACGGTGATTCCCAGTCCCGCCATGACGCATTGCTTAATCCCTTCGATGCCGGCAAATTCGATCTTGGCGCCTGGCTGGACTCTGGCCGCCAGCAGCGATTGTTCGAAAAGCTGCCGGTAACTGCAGCCCTGTTCGGTGGTGAAGATCGCTTCGCCGTCCAGGTCGGTGGGGGAGACCCGTTCCGACCGGGCCAGGCGATGCTGGGGGTGGGCCAGCACCACAATGCGCTCCTCGACCAGCGGCTCCACCAGCAGTTGGTCGGATTTGACGGCCAACTCCAGCAGGAAGGCGGCGTCCAGCGTGCCCTGGATCAACAATTCCTGGGAATGGCGGTCCGAGATGATCGGCCGGAAGATCAACTGCACCTGGGGGTATCTGGACCGGAACTCCCGCAGAATGGGCGGGAGCCGGTAGGTGCATTGGCTCTCATGGGCGCCGATGGTCAGGGTTCCGGACGGGACTTCGGACCCCGGCACGCTGCTTTTGATCTCGTCCGCGAGGGACAGCATTTTTTGGGCCGCGGCTACCATGCGTTGCCCGGCCGCGGTCAGCACGACCCGCTTGCCCAGGCGTTCGAAGAGGGGCACTCCCAGTTCGTCCTCGAGCGCCTGAATATGGGCGGTGACGCTGGATTGGGCGTAATTCAGGGTTTCTGCGGCCTTGCTGAAGCTTAGCTCCTTGGCGAGCACCCGGAAAGTATGGAGGTGTTTCAGTTCCATCGGTCCCTATCTCCTATCGGTTTTCCCGATTGATTTGATTGTTTTTATCGTTTGACATCATTATAGCAGATAGTTTACCATAAAAATAGACCGAAAAAAGGGATGCTCTGCTGGGCATCCAGGAAACTTTTCGTGAAATTGATACATAAGGATGGACTCAGGAGGGGGTTGGCATGAAAAGGGTCTTATGCATTGGAACCGGCGGCACCATCGCTTCATCGGACGGAGCCGACGGCCTAACCCCGGTCTACAGCCCCGATATCTTGTTGGAATTCATCCCGGAAGTCCAACGGATCTGCGAGGTTGATTCCCTGCCGATCATGAATATCGACAGCACCAATATGCAGCCCCGGCACTGGCTGGCGATAGCGGAAGCCGTCCGCCGGAACTATGCCGCCTACGACGGTTTTGTCATCACCCACGGCACCGATACGCTGGCCTACACCGCCGCGATGCTCTCCTATCTCTTGCAGAACAGCCGGAAACCGGTTGTCATTACCGGATCCCAAAAACCGATGGCCGCCTCAAAGACCGACGGTCCCACCAATCTCCGGGATGCGGTCCGCTACGCCTGTGACGGCCGGGCCGGGGTGTACATTGTCTTCAACGGCCAGGTGATCAATGGTTGCCGGGCGGTCAAGATCCGCACCCGGAGCTACAATGCTTTCGAAAGCGTCAACTACCCCGCGGTGGCCAGCATCTACGGAGCGGAGATCGCTTACAACCCCTATTATAGCTGGCCGCCGGCCGAGGCCGGCGAGCGGTTCTACGACGCGATCGCTCCCGAGGTGATGCTGGTGAAACTGATGCCCGGCGTCACTCCGGATATCTTCGATTTCATCAAGGGAAAATACCGGGGGGTGGTGATCGAGAGCTACGGCAGCGGCGGGATCCCTTTCCTGGGCGCCGGCAATCTGCTGGTCAAGGTGAACGAGCTGGTCGCGGCGGGCGTGGTCGTCGTCATCACCACCCAGTGTTTATTGGAAGGGGGCAACCTGAACCTCTACGAGGTCGGCCGCAAGCTCCTGCAAAGCCGGGTCATTCCGGCCTACGACATGACCACGGAGGCGGCGGTCACCAAGCTGATGTGGGCCCTGGGCCAGGCCTCCGGCTTCGCGGCGGTCCGGGAACTCTTTTTGACCCCCATCGCCAACGATCTGAGCCTGCCTGGTCCGGAAGCTGCGCCGGAGCCGGAGAATCGGTACTTACCCGGGATGAAGGAGATGTTGACCGGTGAATGTTAGAATGGAAAGCGATTCCCTGGGGACCAAGGAGATCCCCGCCGATGCCTATTACGGCATTCAGAGTGCCCGGGCCTTGGAGAATTTTGCGATCACCGGCTACCGGTTGAATTCATTTATGATCGGGTCCCTGGCCATGATCAAGAAAAGTTGCGCCGAGGCCAACATCTATGTGGGCATTCTGGATCCCCGGATCGGCCGGGCCATCATCGCGGCAGCCGAAGAAGTGATGGAAGGCAGATTCCACGACCAGTTCGTGGTCGACGTGATTCAGGGTGGGGCCGGCACCTCCATCAACATGAACGCCAACGAGGTCATCGCCAACCGGGCCATCGAGATCCTGGGCGGCCGGAAGGGCGATTACACGCTGGTCTCACCCAATACTCACGTCAATATGTCGCAATCGACCAACGACGTCTTCCCGACCGCCATCCGGATCAGCGCGCTCAAGATGGCCGCCGGGTTGGAGGATGCCTTGCGCGGCCTGCTGGCCGCCCTGGAAGCGAAGAGCCGGGAGTTTGACGATGTGCTCAAGGTCGGCCGCACCCATCTGCAGGACGCGGTCCCGATCCGGCTGGGCCAGGAATTCGCGGCCTATGCCAAGATGATCGCCCGCGACCGGGTCCGGCTGAAGCGTTCCCTGGAAGAGCTGCAGCTGATCAACATGGGAGCCACCGCCACCGGGACCGGGCTAAATTGCGACGTCAACTACGCGCTGGTGGTCACCCGCAGGCTGCGGGAGATCACCGGCCTCGATCTGATCGCCGCCTCGGACCTGGTCGATGCGACCCAAAACCTGGACGCGCTGGCCGACGTGTCGGCGCGCCTGAAAATCCTGGCCCTCAGCCTGTCGAAGATCGCCAATGACCTGCGCCTGCTGGCCTCGGGGCCCCGGGCCGGCCTGGCCGAGATCAACCTGCCGCCGGTGCAGCCGGGTTCCTCGATCATGCCCGGCAAGGTCAATCCGGTCATCGCCGAAGTCGTGAACCAGATCTCGTTCCAGGTGGCGGGCAATGATCTGACCATCGGCCTGGCGGTGGGCGCCGGCCAGCTGGAGTTGAATGTAATGGAGCCGGTGGCCGCCTATAATCTGTTGCAGAGCATCGCGATCCTGACCAACGGGATCAACATCTTCACCGAAAAATGCATCCGGGGCATCACCGCCAACCGCGAACGCTGCAAAGAGTACCTGGAGAACAGCATCGGCGTGATCACCGCGCTCAATCCGCACGTGGGTTACGAGCAGGCGGCCGCCCTGGCCCACGAAGCCCTGGTCACCGGCAAGACCGTCCGCGAGTTGTTGCGCGAGAAGCAAATCTTCACGGACGAGGAGATCGACACCATCTTCAATGTCAAGGAGATGACCATGCCCGGCATCGCCGGACGCCGGCTGCTGAAGACGCAACCGCTGCTGCCGTAAAGACTGGCGCAGCGAAAAACCTCTCCAACCTTCCGGTTCGCGCGGAAGGTTTTTCTTCGTTCCGCGCGGACGGGAGCGCTGGATGCCGATCCCCGCCGGCCATTACCGCGAATGGCCCAAAAACGCTTCTTCCGCCATTGACAGCGGCGTCCCGATGGCCTATGATAGACGGGACATCCATGAGCGCAACAAGATGAGGGACAGGACATGATGGTACGGGCCGGTTTGCTGTTGGGATTGGTATTGATCGTTTTTTCGCTGGGCAAGAGCCCGGTCTTCCGGGTGGACCGGGCCGGGGCGGCGATCATCGCCGCGACGCTGATGGTGGGCCTGGGCGTGCTCGATTTCGCTGGGGCGATCCGGGCCATCGATTTCCGGACCCTGCTGATTCTGTTCTTTATGATGATCGTCATTGCCAACCTCAAGGTGGCCGGTTTTTTCGACCTGATCGGCTCGGTGCTGCTGCGCCGCGTCGCCACCCGGCGGCAACTGCTGCTGGCGGTGATCTTCATCAGCGGCGGGCTCTCCGCCGTCTGCATCAACGACATCGTCTGCCTGCTATTCACGCCCATCGTCTTGCTGGTTTGCGCCAAGGCGCGCTGCAATCCGCTGCCGCATCTGCTCGGCGTGGCCATCGCCTCCAATATCGGCAGCGCCGCCACTTTCCTCGGCAATCCCCAGAATATCCTGATCGCCAGTCTCTCCGGCGTGCCGTTCCTGACCTATTTCCGGACCGCGCTGCCCGTGGCCCTGGCCGGCCTGGCCTGCGCCTACTGGGTCATCGCCCGGCTGTACCGGCGGGAGCTGCAAGGCCCGCTTCCTGCGCTGGAGCAGGATAGGGTCGGCTGCCATCGCTATCTGGCATTCAAAAGCCTGATCGTGCTGGCGCTGGTGATCGCGGGCTATATCGCCGGCCAGGATCTGGCGCTCACTTCCAGCCTGGGCGCGGCCTTCCTGCTGATCACGCGGCGGGTCAAGCCGAATAAGATCTATGCCAGCATCGATTTCAACCTCTTGATCATCTTCGCCGGCCTGTTCGTGCTGGTGGGCGGGTTGGAACAGAGCGGGCTGGCGCGCCTGCTGGTCCGGGAGGCGGCCCGCTGGGTCGACTTGCAGAACCGGGCGGTCTTCGCCCTGTTGACGGTGGCCTTATCCAATCTGGTCAGCAATGTCCCGGCGGTGCTGCTGCTCAAGTTCTTCCTGCCCGAGACCGGGGCCGCCGCCTGGTGGCAAGCCCTGGCGCTCTTCTCGACCTTCGCCGGCAATCTGACCATCACCGGCTCCATCGCCAACCTGATCGTGGTCGAGATCGCCAAGCGCCATAACGTCCGGATCGGGTTCGCCGATTATCTGAAGGCGGGCTTGCCGGTCACCCTCATCACCTCGCTCCTGGGACTCGTCTTTTTCCACTGGCTGTCGTAATCCAGCCGCTTGGGCCGGAAATTCGTCGTAAGCTTTTCCAAGACCTGGCAGTCTTTTCGTTTGCGGCAATCTACGATATAATAAAGTATAAAATGAGTTGATAATCGCTTCATCTTATCTGGTTTGGAGGATACGCGATGGGCAAAGAAGAGATTGTCTGCGAATTAACTCGCCGAATTACCACACAGATCCGACCACGGACGATTATTCTCTTTGGTTCTGTGGCGAAGGGTCTCGATAATCCCGAATCGGATCTCGATCTGTTGGTGGTCTGGGATGAAGAAAAAACCTTATCGAACCGGGAACGCAGCTTAAAACTGCGCCGTTTGATCGGAATGATCGATAATCCGCTGGATCTAATGACCTGTACGACTGAAGAATTGCGAAAAGCGTTGGCGGAACCGAACTCTTTTACTTCACAAATTGTCAAAGAAGGGAGAGTTGTTTATGGTCGACTCGATTGATCCCGGTAAGTGGTTCGGACGTTCCCTTCAAGACTTACGGACGATTGCCAATAATTTAAAGGACGATCCGGAGTTTTTGGCCCCGGTTAATTGCTATTTAGCTCAGCAGGCAGTAGAGAAACTGCTAAAGACATATCTTTTGGCGAAAAAGGGCGAACTTCTCAAAACACATGATTTAATGTTTTTATTGAAAAAATGTACTGAAATCCATGAAGAATTCATTAATCTGCAAAGTACGGTTGAAATCTTGAATGCCTATGCAATTGAGGCCCGCTATCCCGGAGATTTTTTTGACAATATCTCGGCGGCTCAGGCTCAAGAAGCTTATGAAGCGGCTCTTTCGATTAAAGAATTTGTGAATCAATTGCTGTAAAAGAAGAGATAAAAGACTCTACTCCTCATCATTTTTGAAAACCCTTCACCAACTTCATCCCCAACCATAATAAGGCCAGAACCCAGAGGATCACGATGATCGCGGCGGCGCGCCAGTTTTTGGGATGAGCGCGTGCTTCGGACTCGGCCCGCTCCTGATATTCGGCCAGTACCTCCCGGGGAATCCAGTGAATGAGCAGCTTGATCCCGAGCGGAACCAGGAGCAGATCATCCAAATAACCGAGCACCGGAATGAAATCGGGGATCAGATCGATGGGGCTGAAGGCATAGCCAAGGACCAACACCGCCAGCCACTTCGCGTACCAGGGAACACGCGGATCTTTGTACGCCAGCCAGAGGGCGTAAGTCTGCCGCCTTAAAAGCCATGTGATAAAGTCTCTTTCCAAACGATTCGACTGGCAAGAGGATTTCAAAACGACTTTATCACTTGCTTTTCTGAGCTTTTGTGTTCACCCTGACCTTCGGGCAGGGTTTATCACAACGCTTCGAAGAGGCGGGCTTTTTGGACGCCGCTATCCCAAAGGGTTTTGACGCGCGCTTTGATTCGTAAAAGCCGTCGCAGCGGTCGGATCAAAGAATACCGCTCCTTTCCTTCTGCTCCTTATTTTACGACGGGGATTCCGTCGTTATTGACTCGCCGCGAAAAAAGTTTGGCGCTTCCCCGGCGCGAAACCATTCGCTTTTGAGGAAAGCCTGGACCGTAGGCATGAGCATGCCTGGCAGTGGACCGGGGCCGCGGGCAGCAAAACCTCGGAACGAAGGAACGAATTGGGAAAAGACGATTGTCAACTCGGAAGCGATGGGTTATAATTAAAATCATTCCAGAAAAAGGAGCGATTCGTTTGCCGTCTACCTTGTAATGGACAAATGAAAACCGCACGACTTACCGTTTTGAACCGGGGTTGCCCCACGCTGAAGGGGCGGCCTTGTTTCGGTATGTCGTGCCTTTTTGGCCATTACAAGGAACGCAATGATTTCCCATGAATTCTGCGGAAGCCTCAAGTGGGGCTTCTTTTTTGTTGCGTTCCTTTACCGAATTTACAGAAAGGGTGAAGGGCGCCATGGAAAAGCTCTGTCTGGAATGGGAGCTCTGCGATTGTCAGAACGGGGCGGTGCAGCGGCACTGCCCGAACTGCGGACGAAAGGTATGGTTTACGGATTCCCGCCAAAGGCGGCACAATGCCAATGGCAAGCAAATTTACGAATACGCGATTTACAAATGTGAGAACGGCCACACCTGGAACAGGAAAATCGGAAGTTACTCCGCGCGCTCCCGGGCTGAAGGTCCGGTCCGGGATGAAGCGGTCCGGCCCGGAGAATTTTCTGCCGAGACGCTCCGGGTCGAACACTGCCTGAAGCGGGGCGTGCCGGAAGTGGCGATCGCCCTCCGCGCGGTGCGGGGCAGCTGGCGGCTGGATAAATTGCTGGCCCGCCAGATTGAGGACTGGAGCCGGGAGCGGATCGTGAGCGCGATCGAAGAAGGGCGGATCCTGCTCGATCACGCCGTCGTAAAACCGAGGACGCTGGTGAGAACGGGGCAAGTGATCCGGATTCTCCTGGCGGCTCCGCATTCCTCCGGCGATCTTCCCTGAGCCGTGCGGCGGCTCCGCTCCGGCGCGGCGCGGCTGCCCCGTGGCCCGGGCGAGCTTTCCCGAGTCCGGGATCACTTCTCCCGCATCCGGGATCGCGCTTCCCGGGCTCCGGATCACCTCTCCCGCGTGGCGGAAGAGCTATCCCGGAGCGCGGGCCGGTTCTCCCTGGCAACGGAAGGTCAGATCCGGGCCCCGGGGCAACTCATCCCGTCGCCGGGCGAGTCCGCCCGGCAAGCGGGAAGGCTCGCCGTGGCAGGGGAATGTCAGGTTGAGGCGGCTAAGCGAATCTCCCGTCGACGGGAAGGCCGGTGCCATGGTCCGGCCGGAAGCTGCCGATGAGATAGCGGTCGGCTGCAAACGCCATGTCCGGAAAGGGACCGGTCCGCCCGACCCATTGCAGCTCCGTCAGATCATCCCCGGGCCGCGGCGAACCGTGGCGAATCTCCGCCCATAAGGCGATGACCAGCGTATGGAGGACGGGGGATAAGAAATTGCTGGCGACATTGACGATCCCTCTGAGCCGCACCGCCAACCCGGTCTCCTCAAGGACCTCCCGTTTGGCGGCGGTCAGAAAATCCTCATCATATTCAATAAATCCGCCGGGCAGGCACCATTTTCCGGCCGCGACACCGCCGGGGCCCCTCCGGCCGATCAACACCCTGCCGTCCCGGACGATGAGCACCGATACCCCGGCCGCCGGGTTCCGATACTGGATAAAGCCGCAGGCCGGACAGACCCGCCGCAATCTGCCGCCTTCCTCTTTTTGAAGCAACGCCGCGCGGCAGAGCGGACAATAGCGATAGGATGGGGCCGCCGGCGGATTTTCCTCGGCGGCTCCCGCAAAAACTTGGCGAATCTCCAAAACGGTTTCACCTCTCCGGATAGGTTATTCGGATCGCTCCCGCGCGGTTTCAGGGCCGGGAGCTTTCCTTGTTGGAAGGAATTGTTTACGGAAAAATGGCGCTCCATTCCAACAGGGAAACTCAGGGGGTGAGTCGTGTTTTAGGCCCAATGGAACTTACCCCTTGAGTCCGCTTGGAAGGCAATCGTGGCGGGCTTCCACCCGTACAAAATGAATACGGAACCGGTACTGCGCCGCGTTTCATTCATGATATGATATTGGTAGTGGATGCAACGCTCGTCTCCGCCACAGGGCGGAGCGGGGTTGTGGCCTGCCGCAGCGGGGAACCGCCGCGCGGCGTCAGACGAATCAATAAGGAGGAATGGAAAATGCCCCGTTCAATTGCGACCCAACTCCGGAATTCCCAGGTGATGCTCACCGGCGTCAACGCCCATGCCGCGCGGATGGCCCGGCGCGGCCTGGACGACCCGTTCCTGGAACGTTACGACCGGATCTACCGGGAGGCGCTGGAACTCGACAATCAATATCATGCGCTGAAGGCCCGGATCAAGGAGATGGCGCACCTGTTTCATGCGCAACTGGCGGAGCTGGACGGTTGCTACCGGGAGGCCCGCAAAGTGGTCAAGCTGGAGATGCCCTTGGAGAGCTGGCCGGAGTTTGGGATCCGCGACCAACGCTGACCGGAAATGAGGAAGGTATCTTCACACGAACATGACATTAAAATGTAATATTTCAACCGAAAGGAGTTTTCTCCGACCCGTCGAAAACAAAATGTGAAAACATTTTCATAGTCGCACGAAGAGAATGTCAGGGGACCGGCTCCGGGAAACCGGATGGTTCTCGATGAAAATGGCGATTAACAGCACGTATTGAATTGAAACGCCGCTTATTCCGGCCCCGGCGCGGCCGCCGGACCGGGGGGCGCATATGAAAACATTTTCACAACGGAGGGCCGATGGCCAATATCAAAGAAGTGGCAAAACTGGCGAACGCCTCGATTGCAACCGTCTCGCGGGTCCTGAACGGCACCGGCTATGTCGGGGCGGAGACCCGCGTCAGGGTTTTGGAAGCGATCAAGGCGCTGAATTACCAGCCCTTGGCGCGCGATTCCGGGAACCGCGAGACCCGGACCATCGGCCTGGTGGTGCCGAACATCGAAAATCCGTTCTTCGGCAGGATGGCCCGGCATTTGAGCGCGGCCGCCAATGGCTTCGCCTACAATATTCTCCTGTTTAACCTGGAGGGAGCGCCGAACGACGACGCCATGTTCGAGTTGATCGACCACCGGGTGGACGGCCTGATCTATGCCTCCTCCCACCGCAGCATGGAAGTGATCCAGGCCGCCCGGAGCAAAAACATGCCCATGGTGGTGCTGGACCGGGAGACTCCCAACGCCCGGATCAATTCGGTCGCGGTCAACAACAATTACGGCGCCTTCATCGCCACCGAGCACCTGATATCCCTGGGCCACCGGCGCATCGCCTATCTGGGCGGCGCGGCCGGAATGGAGATCTCCGCCCGGCGCAAGGAAGGCTACCTGCGGGCGCTGGTCGAATACGGCATCGCCGCCGACGAAGCCTCCATCGGTTACGGCGATTACACGATGCCCAGCGGGTTTGAGGCCATGAAACGGCTGTATCAGGCCCATCCCGAGATCACCGGGGTCATCGCGGCCAACGATCTGATGATCATCGGCGCGTTGCATTATCTGAATAAGAGCGGCGTCCGGGTGCCCGAGGATGTCTCGCTGATCGGCTTCGACAATATCGAGCTCGCCCGCGAGAGCGCCCCGGCGCTCACCACCGTGGAATACCCGATGGAACGGATGAGCGCGTTGGTCGTCGACCTGATCCTGCGCCAGATCAAGGAAGGGGACGACACCCCCGAAGCGGTGACGCTCTTCCCCAAGCTGATCGTCCGCGAGAGCTGCGCCGCGGCTCCGGACACCGCCGACCGTGGAAAGAAGGGTCACCATGCGCAATAAGTCAGTCTATCTCCTGCTGCTGCCCGGCCTGATCGTGATCACCCTGTTCCTGCTGGTCCCGCTCTTTTCGACCGTGGCCATGACCTTTCAGGGGGAGCGGGGCTTCAGCCTCGCCCGCTATGCCGATTTCTTCGGCGACGAGTTTTACCTCCGGATCTACCTGCGGACGCTGCGGCTGTCGCTGATTGCGACGGGGATCGCGGTGCTGGCCGGCTTCCCGACCGCCTATTACATATCCAAGGCCCGCCAGAATCTGAAGGGGGTCTATACCATCCTGGCGGTGTTCCCCCTTTTGACCAGTCCGGTGGTGCGCAGTTTCAGCTGGATGGTGGTCCTGGGCAAGTACGGGCTGGTCAACAAGGCCCTGCTGGGACTGAAGCTCATCGATGAGCCGTTGAAACTGTTGTATAACGAGTTCGCCATCGTGATCGGTTTTGTCAACCTGTTTTTACCGCTGATGATCATGTCGCTGATCGGCGTGATGGAGAATATCGATCACGACCTGGTGGAAGCGGCTGAAAGCCTGGGGGCTTCGAAATTCCGCTCCTTCCTCAAGGTGGTTTTCCCTTTGAGCATTCCGGGGCTGATCGTCGGCAGCATTCTGGTCTTCACCGGCAGCTTTACCGCGTATACCACTCCGCAGCTCCTGGGCGGCAATAAGTCGAAGGTCCTGGCCACGTTGATCTACCAGAACGCCATGACCCTCTCCGACTGGAACGGCGCCGCCGTGATCGCCACCGTGATGATCCTGACCACGCTGCTGGTCAGCGCGGCGATCAACCGCTGTACCGCCCGGCTGCAAGGAAAGGCGGGCTTGTCATGAAACATAAGGGACTCGCGTTATTCACCGGCCTGGTTTATGCCTTTCTCCTTTTCCCGCTGGTCATCATCACCGTGGCCGGCTTCGGCAAGGAATCCTATCTGACCTTTCCGCCCAGCGGCTTCTCCCTGCATTGGCTGGCCAATATCTTCCGGGTCGAGATGTTCGTGAAAACCTTCGTCATCAGCCTGGAACTGGCGGCGCTCGGCACGCTGATCGCCTTTCTGGTGGGGCTGCCGGCCGCCTACGGCCTGAGCCGCTACGCTTTTCCCGGCAAGGAGCTGCTCAAGGGGATCTTCATGTCGCCGGTGCTGGTGCCCGGGATCGTGCTGGGCTTCTCCCTGTTGAAGCTGCTCATCGCCCAGGTCGGCCTGCCGGTCTTCCCCAGCCTGCTGCTGGGGCATACCGTGGTGATTCTGCCCTATATCATCCGGGTGATCTCCTCGAGCCTGGACAATCTGGACTATTCCATCGAGGAATGCGCCGTATCGCTGGGCGCGGACCGGGTCAAGACCTTCTTCCTGATCGTCCTGCCCAATATCACTTCCGGAGTGATCGCCTCGTTCATCCTGGCCTTCATCAACTCGTTCAATAACGTTCCGGTATCGGTCTTCCTGACCGGCCCGGGCATCAGTACCCTGCCGATTCAGATGATGAGCTACGTGGAGTATTATTTCGATCCCACCATCGCCGCGCTGTCGGTGGTGCTGATGGCGATGACCGCCGTGCTGATGTACATCGTCGAGCGGACCCTGGGCCTGAATGTGGTGGCCAAATAGCGCCGGGGAAAACCTGGAACCGGACCTATCCTCCGCTCCTTCCCTGAGAAGGCAATGTCGTCAAGCGATGATAACATATTATGGGATGAAACATTGTCCGCCTAGTACACGAGGATGAATACGAAAAAAGTCTGAGATGCCTAAAAACGACCTCACCCCGGCCCTCTCCGACGATGTGATTCAAAGAAGCGGATTCAGCGGAGAGGGATGACGGAGCTTGAAACTTGGGCCTCTTGGAAGTCTCAGCGATGGCCTAAAAGATAGGCCCGAGTTTTGGGAGATTCACCTCTCCCCGTCGAGTACTTTTCTTCGAAATCAGCATCGCCGGGGAGAGGCCGGGAGAGAGGTCGCTTTTGGAGTTCGCAGCTTGTCATGAAATATATTTCCATTTTATCCCACGATAGCTTGACGACATTGCCCTACAGGGAAGGAGCTGGAGAATAGGTCCCGGATCGTCTTGGTTCCGCACTGATGGGGACGGCACGGGAGCGGGTGGAAACATTACGAAACGAAGCTTTAATGCCAGGACTCCCCCTTACCTCCGCTTGCCGTCGAGCGAACGGAAGCCGGATGGGGTGGGTCCGGAGCGGAACGATTCACTGCAGTAACAGCTGGGGGATGAAAGATGAGTTTATTGGAATTGAAAGATATCGCGGTCGCCTATGGGGACCATGTGGTGCTGGAGCACCTGAACCTGGCCATCGAGCAGGGCGAGCTGGTGGCGCTGCTGGGGCCGAGCGGCTGCGGCAAGACCACCACCCTGCGGACCATCGCCGGGTTTATCCAGGCCCGCTCCGGGCAGTTTCTCTTCGACGGCCGGGATTACACCCGGGTCCCGGTGCACAAGCGGAACTTCGGCTTCGTGTTTCAGAGCTATGCTCTGTTTCCCCACCTGAATGTCTTCGATAATGTCGGCTTCGGCCTGAAGCTGCGGAAGGTCGACAAAGGGGAGGCGGAACGGCGCATCCGGGCGATCCTGAATGTCGTGGACCTGGGGGAGTACGCCAAACGCTATCCCAAGGAGCTCTCGGGCGGCCAGCGGCAGCGGGTGGCCCTGGCCCGGGCGCTGGTGATCAACCCGGATCTGCTCCTCTTCGACGAACCCTTAAGCAATCTGGACGCCAAGCTACGGGTCAAGATGCGGGTGGAGATCAAGCGGATCCAGCGGGAGCTGAAGATCACCTCGGTCTATGTCACCCACGACCAGGAGGAGTGCTTCTCCATCTCCGACAAGGTGGCGATCATGAACGGCGGGATCATCGAGCAGCTGGACAGCCCGCAACACATCTACCAGGCGCCGGCCACCGAATTCGTGGCCCGCTTCGTCGGATTCGAGAACTTCATCGAGCTGGAACGGCAGGGGAGCGACGCCGCGTCGGCCGGTTACGTCTCGCCGTTCGGCCACCGCTTCGCGCTGCCCAATCACGGGCGGGGGCGGGACCGCTGCAAAGGCGCGATCCGTCCCGATGAGATCCTGATCGGGAAGCGGGGGGATGCCGCCGCGACCAACACGGTCGAGGGGACCGTGGCTATCAGTACGTTCTTGGGCAAGCAGTATCAATATATCATCGACACCAAGCTGGGGCCGCTGGTGGTCAACAGCGCCGCCGACCATTTGTATCAGCCGGGGGACGCGGTGTTTTTGAACCTGCCCGGGGAGAAAATCATCTTAGTATAGAGAGGGTGCGCGAAAATGAAGAAAATCATCGGGTTGCTGCTGGGATTGTTGGTCTTAAGCTGTGCTTTGGGAGTAGTCTTCGCCGCGGGCGAGCCACGGACGCTGGTCGTCTCCACCTGGGGATATAATGAAGACCAGTTCCGCAAGAATGTCTTCGGTCCTTTTGAGAAGGAGAACAACGTCAAGATCGTGCTCGAGGTCGGGAACAACGGCGAGCGCCTGAACAAATTGAAACTGATGAAAAACAGCTCCGTCGACGTGATCACGCTGGCGGAATCCTATGCGCTGGACGGCGCCAAGGCCGGGGTCTTCGAGAAGATCGACGCCCGGAAGATCCCCAACCTCAAATACCTTTACGATGTGGCCAAAAAGCCGGTCAAGGACGGCTACGGTCCGGCCTACACCATGAACCGCACCGGCATCATCTATGATGCCAAAGCGGTCGCCAAGCCGATCAAATCCTGGGCCGACCTCTGGCGGCCGGACCTGAAACAGAAGATCACCATCCCCGACATCACGATCACCTCGGGCCCGGCGATGATCCAGGCGGGGGCCATCAAGGCCGGCACCGCCATGGCCAAGAATGATTCTAAGGCCTTCAGCCAGCTGGTCGCCTTAAAGCCCAACGTGGTCAAGATCTATACCAAGTCGTCGGATCTGAACAACCTTTTCATCCAGAAGGAAGTGGTCGTCGGCGTCGGCCTGGATTTCGCCTTCCCCAAGATCAAGGAGGCCATTCCCAGCGCGGTCTATGTCGACCCCAAAGAGGGCTCCGTCGCCAACCGCAATACCATCAATATTGTCAAGGGTTCCAAGAATGTCGACCTGGCGTACAAATTCATCGACTGGTGGCTGAGCGAGAAGGTGCAGCGGGCCAACGCCCTGGATAAACTGGATTCGCCGGTCAACAAGAAGGTGGTGCTGACCGAGGAGGAAGCGGTGGGCCTGACCTACGGCGCCAAAGTCTTCAAGAAGATGAAGGCCTTGGATTTCAGCTATATCAACGGCGTGATGCCCAAATGGATTCAACGCTGGAACGAGGAGATCGCCGACTGAAGCCTCCCGTTCCCGCCGGAACGGCCAGGCGCGGCTCCGGGACGGCTCCTCTAGTTTCTTCCCCAGTCGTGAGGGAGGGGAGGATCGGCCTGAGACCGCCTGACCGTGATACCCAATTGAATTGGCAACAAAACGAAAAGACTCCCGCAGCGCGCTGCGGGAGTTTCGCCGGTAGCCGGCCGCGGCCTTTGGTCCGGACCGGAGCGGCTGCCCGGCAAAAGGAGATGAAGCTTTGGAAACGATGGACCTGCTGATCCAAGGCGGCCAAGTATTCAATTCCTACCGGAAACGTTTCGGCGCGGCGGACATCGTCATCGACGCCGGCCGGATCGTCTTCGTGGGCGACGCCGGGCCGTTGGGCCTGGAATACCGGCATACCGTCGCCGCCGCCGGCAAAACGATCGTTCCCGGCCTTATCGACATTCACATGCATATCGAGAGCTCGATGGCCACGCCGCGGGCCTTTGCCGCGGCCATCATCGGACACGGCGTGACCACCATCGTCGCCGAACCGCACGAGATGGCCAACGTCTTCGGCCTCGCCGGAGTGCGGGCGATGCTCGCGGCCGGGAAGGGCGCGGCGGTGGATATCTTTTGCGCCGCGCCGAGCTCGGTGCCGTCGACGGCGCCGGAGTTTGAAACCACCGGCGGGACTATCGGCCAAACCGAACTGGCCGAGCTGCTGGCGGACGAGCGGGTGATCTGCCTCGGCGAGGTCATGAATTGTTATGACATCATTCACGGCACGGAGACCAAGACCCAGCGGCTGCTGGAGTTCTTCCGGAAAAACCGCCCCGGCCTGCCCATCGAGGGCCATTGCGCCAAGGTGGCCGGGATGGGGCTGGCCAAGGTGCTGGCGGCCGGGGTCGGCTCCGATCATACCCAACAGACTGTGGCCAGCCTGGCGGAGAAGATTGCGGCCGGAATGTTCATCGAGATCCAGGAGAAGTCATTGACCCCCGAAATCGTGACCTATCTTGTCGCCAACCAGCTCTATGAGCATATCGCGCTGGTGACCGACGACGTGATGGCCGACAAGTTGGTCCGCGAGGGCCATCTGGACCGGCTGATCCGCAAGGCGGTCGCCCTGGGCATGCCACTGGAGGAAGCCCTCTACTGCGCAACCTATACCCCGGCCCGCCGGATGAACCGGAACGACCGCGGCAGCATCGCGCCGGGCAAGATCGCCGATCTGGTCATCCTGGCCGACCGGGAGACTTTTACCATCGAAAGCGTCTATAAGAACGGCGTGGCGGTGTACGGGGCGGGGGATCCGATCCGGACGGCCGTCCCGGAACCGCCCGCGCCGTTTCCCGAGAGCTTTTACCGGAGTATCCGGCGGGGGCCGATCAGCGCCGCCGACTTGCGGATCCCGGCCCCCAGCGCCGCCGGGACGGTCTCATGCCGGGTGATCGGAGTCCGGGACGGCACGACGGCGACCGATGAGATCATCGCCGCGGTGGGGGTACGTGACGGCTACCTGGATTGGGAGCATTCCCCGTACTGCCTGATCGCGGTCTTCGAGCGTTATGGCAAAGACAATGCCATCGGACTGGGCCTGGTTACCGGCGACACCATCCAAAGGGGTGCGGTGGCGACCTCCTACGCCCACGATCACCATAATATCCTGGCGGTGGGCCAGAACCCGGCCGACCTGGTCCGGGCGGTCAATGCGGTCATTGGCAGCCAGGGCGGTTATTACGCGGTGGAGGACGGCCGGGTGCTGGCTGGAATCGAGCTGCCCATCGGCGGCATCCTCTCCGGGAAAGACATGGAAAGCATCGGCCGGGAGCTGGCGGCGGTGACCGCGGCCCTGCGCCATTTGGGATACCGGCACGTTAATCCGGTGATGTCGCTCAGCACCAACAGTCTCCCGGTCAGTCCGCTGTTGAAAATCACCGACCGGGGACTGATCCGGTTCGACCAACGAAAACTCGTCAATCTTTTTGTGGAGGAATTCTAAGTGACTTACGATCCTACGTTGCAAAAACATATCCGCTGCCGCCAGGGGGATGTCGCGGAGTACGTCATGATCCCGGGCGATCCGGCCCGGGCCCGGCGCATCGCCGAGCAGTTCGACAGTTTTGAGAAAGTGTCCGAAAACCGCGAATATGTGGTCTACACCGGGGTCAAGGACGGCGTCCGGCTCAGCGTCTGTTCCACCGGGATCGGCGGGCCTTCGACGGCCATCGCCATCGAGGAGTTGGCCCGGATCGGCGCCCATACCTTCATCCGGGTCGGGTCGGCCGGCGGCCGCAAGGAGAACATCCCGGTCGGCAGTGTGGTGGTGGTGAATGCCGCCATCAAGGGCGACGGCACCAGCAATGCCTACCTGCCCGGGATCTATCCGGCGGTGGCCACGGTCCAGGTTACCCAAGCCTTGCTGGAGGCGGCCCGGGAAACCTTGAATGGCGAGCCCTGCTTCACGGGGGTCAGTTTCACGCGGGACGCCTATTATGTCCAGAACCGCGAATTGAATGAGACCTTTAAGGAGACCGAGGCGGCGGTCTCGGAGATGGAATGCGCCACCGTCTTTACGGTGGGGGCCCTGCGCGGCCTGCGGACCGGCGCCGTGGTCGGGACCGACTCCAACATTTTTCTGGCGAAACAACTGACCTTGGAAGAGAAAGACGCGTTGTACCAAAAGGCCGAGCGGAAGACGATCGCCATCGCCATCGCCGCCCTGCTGCGGCTGGCCCGGGCCGGCCGGGACTGAAAAGAAGCAGCGGCGGGATAAACGCCGTAGTCCGTTGCGAGACGAACCTCCCATTTTGTGATCGCAAGAACAATCATTTACTTCATTATTGAAAAATGTTACATTAATTTAAGAAGGTCACAAGGCTGCGACGCGGATTTGCGCGAAAAAGAGCCGCAAGCCAATCCAATCAAAGGGAGGTTTATCATGACAATCGAACTACGGAAAGAATTCGCTTATTCCCTGGTCGTTCCCACCAGCATGGGAGTACGCCTCACTCCGGCCAACGGCCAACCGGTCCACTGCAGCGAGGCGTTTACGATGTACGTCACCAGCGCCGAGACCAATGTGGCGAGCATCTCGTCCTACCTTGGACTGCCCGTGAAAGTATTGACCACCTTTGTCAAGGATAGCCCGATTGCCCAGATGATCAAGAACAACCTGGCCAGCCGGCATATGGCTTACGAGGGCAAGGAAGTCCCGCAGGGCGGTCCCTGGGGCTACCGCCACCAGTTCAACATCGCCGATTGCGGCTATGGCTCCCGCGGCCCGCGCGTTCAGAACGACCGCGCCGGCGAGGTCGGCCGAACGCTCAATGTCAAGGATTTCGACCTGGACCGGCTCTTTGGCCGGGAAGGCGTGCAGATACTACATTTGTCGGGACTGATCGGAGCGCTGTCGCCCGAGACCAGCACTTTCTGCCTGGAATTGGCCCGCGCGGCCAAGCAGTACGGCACCCGGATCTCGTTTGACCTGAATTACCGGGCTTCGTTCTGGAAAGGCCGCGAGCAGGAACTGCGCGCCATCTTTACCGAAATCGCCGGCATCTCCGACATTCTGGTCGGAAACGAAGAAGATTTTCAGCTTTGCCTGGGCATTGAGGGACCGGAAGCCGGTGGGAAGGACCTGGCCGCCAAGATCGAGGGCTTCAAGGAGATGATCGGCCGCGTCAAGCGAGCCTTTCCGAACGCTTCGGTCTTTGCCACCACCCTGCGCCAGGTGATGAATGCCAACAACCATATGTGGGGCGCGATCATGCTGGAGGGCGAGAATTGGCACGTCATCGAACCGCGTCCGATCACCGTCCTCGACCGGATCGGCGGCGGCGACGCCTTCGTCGGCGGCCTGCTCTACGGGGTCCTGAAGGGCTGGGAACCGGAGCAGTGGGTCCAGTTCGGCTGGGCCAGCGGCGCCATGGCCACCACCTTCCTGACCGACTACGCCCAACCCGCCGATGAAGAGCAGGTCTGGAGCATCTGGCAGGGGAACGCGCGGGTCAAACGGTAATTCCGGGCTTGCCGGAATGAATGAGGTAACAAACTGCCGTTGGAAAATTTTTGGTTGCAATGTTTTTCCATCGGTGGTAAATTATAAGGAGTAGCTTTTTGAGGAGGTGAAATGATGACCGCGCAAAGCTCGGTGAAGGGAATTTTGAGCCGGCTCGCCTATTGTGTAGCTTGTATTTCGCATTTTCAAGCGATCACAGGGAGGAGTCTGTCCAAAATTCATAACTTCGCTTGAGCAAGCCATCGTCATTTCCAAAATTTAGATTCGGATCGAAAACACCCGGGAGATTGCTTGCCCGGGTTTTGTTTTATAGTATAACGGAGCGCCGCGGCGCTCCCGATCGCTGCTCTAAAACCGCCCGGGCGGAATGGCTTGTTCAAAGCATGGATTCCCGGGTGGGAAGGAGCAATCATGATCGAGATCGCACTGAAAGATATTCATAAATCCTATGGCGCCAATCCGGTTCTGCAAGGGGTCAGTTTCGCGGTTCAGCGGGGCGAGCGGGTCGCGCTGCTGGGGGAGAACGGCGCCGGCAAAACCACGCTGCTGAAGATTCTCGCCGGCAGGGAGCATTGCGACAGCGGGGAGGTCGCCCTGCGCAAAGGAGCGACGCTGGGCTTTCTGGAACAGCTGCCGGAGCCGGCGGCGGGGGTAAAGGTCCGGGAGGTGCTGGAGTCGGCTTTCGCGGCGGCGCGCGCCATCGCAGCGGCCCTATCCCGCTGCGCCGCCCTGCTCGGCAGCGACCCGGCGCCGGCGCGGCTGGAAGAATACGGCCGGTTGCAAGCGCAGTTTGAAGCCCTCGACGGTTACGGTATCGACGAGCGGATGACCCGGGTCCGTCTCGGCCTGGCGATCGGCCAGGACTGGCTGGAGCGGGAATTCGACAGTCTGAGCGGCGGCGAGCAGACCCGGGTGCGGTTGGGCCGCCTGTTGCTTCAGGCCCCGACGCTGCTCCTGCTGGATGAACCCACCAACCACCTGGACACCGCCTCCTTGGAATGGCTGGAAGAGTTTCTCCAAGACTATCCCGGGACGGTGCTGCTGATCTCCCATGACCGGTATTTCCTGGACCGGGTGGTCAACCGGGTCGCGGATCTGAGCGGCGGCCGGGTCGAGCTGTATTCGGGCAACTTCAGCGCGTACCGGCGTGAAAAAGAGCAGCGCCAGCGGGAACGCCTGGAGCAGTACCAGTTGGAGCAGCGGGAGATCCGGCGCCTGGAGGCGGCAGCCCACCGGCTGCACGAATGGGCCAAGGCCGCCGACAATCCGGCCATGCACCGGCAGGCTTTCAATATCGAGAAACGGGCCGCCCGCATCGGTCAAACCGAGCGGCCCCTCGCCGCGGAAACGCTGCAAACCCGTTTTCGCTCCGCCGAATTCTCGGGCCAGGAGGTCATCGTCG
Source organism: Hydrogenispora ethanolica (assembly GCF_004340685.1). Classification (NCBI taxonomy): domain Bacteria; kingdom Bacillati; phylum Bacillota; genus Hydrogenispora; species Hydrogenispora ethanolica. Next base: position 91,468 of record NZ_SLUN01000003.1, read on the forward strand.
CCCAAGGGCTGGTCAAAGCCTACGACGGCCGGCCGATCCTGAACGGATTGGATCTCCGGGTCCGGCAGGGGGAACGGGTGGCGATCTTCGGCGCCAACGGCACCGGAAAGTCGACCCTTTTGAAGGTCCTGACCGGAGCGGAGCCGCCCGATTCGGGCCAGGTGAGGATCGGGCCCAGCATCCGTTATGGCTACTTGCCCCAGGTGATCGCCTTTTCCGATCCGGCCGCCGGCGTACTGGAGCTGTTCCGGCGGGAACGGCGGCTCTCCGAGTATGACGCCAGGCGGATACTGGCGCGGTTTCACTTCCGGGGCGAGGCGTTGGCCAAAAAGGTCGCCGCCCTCTCCGGCGGGGAAAAAAGCCGCCTGAAACTCTGCCTGCTGATGCAGGATGAGCTGAACCTGCTGTTTCTGGACGAACCCACCAATCACCTGGACATCGCCTCCCGCGAATGGCTGGAAGCGGCGCTGGCGGAATTTCAAGGCACGATCGTTTTTGTCAGCCACGATCGATACTGGCTGAACCGTTTTCCCAGCCGGATCGCAGAATTCAGCGGCGGCAAGCTTCGTAATTTCATAGGCGGCTACGACGCCTTCCGCTCCTGTCAATCGGCCGGCGGCCCGGAGCCGGACCCGGACTCGGAACGGCAGCGCCAGCCGAAAAGTCCCGCCAAAGCTCCTACCGGGCCCCGGACGAAGCCGGTTCCGCCCGCGCTGGAACCCGATCTCGAACGGACCATCGCCGCCCGCGAGGCCGAGTTGGTCTTCATCGACCGGGAGATGCAGCTTTATAACGCCGACAGCCAGCGCTTGCAGGCCTTGTATCAGGAGCGCGAAACCCTCGCGGCAGAGCTGGAAGAGCTCTACCGGCGCTGGGTGGGCGCCAATCCCTGAAACAAACGGATACGATCCGTCCCGGCTCCATGGCGGGCCGGGATGGAATTCTTGCGAAAATCGTGGACGAAAAATGAAAAGGAAAGGGTTGAGACCATGGAAGCCAAGATCAGCTTAATTACGATCTGGACCGACGATATCGCGACAATGAAACAATTCATATAGGATGAAATAAATTTCTTTTTAAGATTTGCATTCCTAAAGCCGAATGCAAATGAACCAAAGCGGAATTTATTTCATCCTATTACAGCAGTAATAAGTTGAATTAAATCCTTTAAAATTTCCCATCATGGCCGGTCTTAGGGACATGATGCTTATTAGAAATTTAATTCAACTTATATACCAGGAAGTGTTGGGCTTTAAAATCCTGGTGTCAGGGGGCAATTATGTCGAGTTTGCCCATGAGGGGGTGCGGTTCGCGCTCTGCATGCGCAGCGTGATGCATGGTTACAGTGAACAGTTTCAAACGGCGGCCAGTGGCCAAATCGTGGAACTGGCCTTTCCTTGTGGGAGTCCGGCGGCGGTCGATCAGTGTTACGACGAACTGGTGGCCAAGGGAGCGGTGCCGGTCCGGGGACCGGAGAATATGCCGTGGCGGCAGCGGACCGCGTTTTTCGCCGATCCCGACGGCAATATCCACGAGATCTTCGCGGAATTGCCGGAATGAGGGGTTGATGCCCTTATGATGCGGAGCGGACGGAAACGATACCGTACCAAAAATCGGGGTACCGCATCTTCCCAAAAATGCCTGTCAGCGAAGGAATGACCTGATCTACCTGGAAAAACGGTATGCGCTCACCGCCGGATAACTTCCGGCAGGGCAGCCACCCCGTTGTATACTGCTTTTCCCTCAGGTTAAACTATGTCATGGACCCAACCGGAAAAGAAAGGGTACCTACCAGAAAGGCCATGGCATGGTAACGATTTTGTTTTACCCAGTTTACCTGACAATCACCTTCGTTTTAAGCCTGATCTTCGTTCCCAGGCGCGATTACAAGGAGTATCTCTGTTACGGCCTGATCACCGGGGGCTTGGGCGATATGGTCGTCGTCGCCCTTTTTCAGAATCTGTTCCACATCATCTGGTTCAAAAACGCCGGACTCTTTAATGTGCTGGGACAGAATTTTCTCTCCCCGCCGTGATGGACCTTTACGGTCATGCTCTTTTTGCGGTTCCTGCCGCGCCGCCAGCCTTTCTTCTACCTCTATATCCTCACCTTCGGCGCGTTCAGCGTCGGATACGGCCTCATGGTCAAGAATGCCGGCCTGTTCGACTTTCGGCCCTGGTTTTACCCGGTTTTCGCGTACCTCACTTTCCTCGGCTGGTGGTCCTTTGGCACCTGGCTCTTTCTAAAGACCAGTCCCTTAGCAAAAAACGAACCTTGAGAAAAAATTGATTCCATTTGGAGGTTCAGTCATGCCCCAATTCATCATTTTTCTGTCGCAACTCGACCGAGACAGCTTGCCTTTGGTGGGAGGAAAGGGAGCCAACCTGGGGGAACTGTTGAAATGCGACGGCATTCAAGTACCGTCGGGGTTTTGCGTGACCACGGAGGCCTATCGGACCATCCTGGAAGCGGGCTTGGAGGAGGCGGGGTTCTTCGCCGAGCTCGACCGGATGGAGCCCGGGGACGCCGCCGCTGCGGCCCAGCTGGGCGGGAGGATTCGCCAGTATATTGAGGGGACACCGATCCCCGCGGAGTTCATGAACCAATTGCGCGAAGCCGTGGAGCAGCTCGGCCGGGATGAGGCCTACGCGGTCCGTTCCAGCGCCACCGCAGAGGATCTGCCGCAGGCTTCCTTCGCCGGACAGCAGGATACCTATCTGAATATTCAGGGAATCGAGGAGCTGGCGCAACATATCCGCAAATGCTGGGCTTCGCTCTTCACCGACCGGGCCATCGTCTACCGGAATAAAAACCGTTTTGACCACAGGAAAGTGTTGTCGGCCGTGGTCGTACAGCAGATGATCGTTCCCGAGGCGTCAGGGATCCTGTTTACCGCCGATCCGGTCAGCGGCAACCGCAATGTGATCTCCATCGACGCCGGCTTCGGCCTGGGCGAGGCGCTGGTCTCCGGCAAAGTGAACGCCGATCTCTATAAGGTGCGCAAAGGCCGGATTATCAAGAAACAGATCGGCGATAAGCGGATTGCCATCTTCGCCCGGCCCGGCGCCGGAACGGTCGAGGAGGAGCTGCCGGAGTATCTCCGGACGCGGCCGGCGCTCTCCGACGAACAGCTCATCAAGCTGGCGGAGATCGGCAAGGCCATCGAGGCGCATTTCGGGGCGGCCCAGGATATCGAATGGTGTTTGGCGGGCGGCGAGTTTTATATCGTTCAGAGCCGGCCCATCACCACCCTCTACCCTCTGCCCGAAACCGGCGACGACCGGCCCCGCGTCTGGCTGTCATTCGGCCATGCGCAGATGATGACCGATCCCATCCGGCCGCTGGGAATCTCCATCCTGAAGCGGCTCATGCCCCCGAGTTATGAAATGGCCGCGTCCGGGGGGCGGTTGTATCTGAATTTCACCGAATACCTGACTAGCCGGGTCGGGCGGACCATGGCCAAATCATTCGGCAAGACCGATCTGTTAACGGGAAGCGCCATCGACGAGCTCATGAAAAGGCGCGAGTTTGTGGCGACCCTGAAAGAAAAGGGCAAACGCCAGGGATACGGTCAGATGAAAAAAATGATCCTGCCGATGATCGCCGGGACGCTGGGAACCATGGCTGCCGCCACGCCGGGCGAAGGCCTGCCGCAATTGCGCGAATCGGCCATGGCCATCGTGGCGGAGGTCCGGAGCCGGCTCGAGCAGCTTTCGGGCGAAGCCAAGCTCCGCTTCATCGAAGAGCAGGCGGGAATGACCATGGGACGGATCATGGAAGAGATGATGCCGCCGCTCGTGGCCGCTTTCTTTGCGTTGGACCTGATCACCCGCTTATCCCGGCGCTGGCTCGGCGACGCGCCGGAGCTGGCCGATCTCGTCAAATCCCCGCCGGGGAACATCACCAGCGAAATGGGGCTGGCCCTGGGCGATCTGGCGGACGTGATCCGGGAGTATCCGGCGGTCATCTCCTACCTGCGGCAGGCCGAGGAGGATACCTTTTGGCCGGGGCTCGATGCCTGCGACGGCGGCGGCGTGGTCCGTTTGGCCTTCACCGATTTTTTACGCCAGTACGGCATGCGTTGCCCGGGCGAGATCGATCTCACCCGGCCCCGCTGGCGCGAGCAGCCGACGCAGCTCATTCCGGCCATTCTCAGCCATATCCAAAGCATGGCCCCGGGAGAGCACCGCCGCAAATTCGCCGCGGGGGAGGCGGCGGCCGGCGCGGCGGCGGAGGCCATCCTGGAACGGTTGGAAAAATCCACCGGCGGCGCGGTCAAAGTGAGGATCATGGCCAGGCTGATCCGGGTGTACCGCGCCTTGATCGGGTTGCGCGAATACCCGAAGTATTTCATGATCTCGCTGTTCGATGTCTTTAAGAAGGCGCTGCTGGAGGAGGCCGAGGAACTGGTGCGGCAGGGCGCGCTGCGGCGGGCGGAGGATGTCTACTATCTGTTCCTGGAGGAGTTGGAGGAAGCGATCCGCACCGGCCGGGTCGACCAGGGCCTGATCGCGGAGCGGAAGGAAGAATACAAAGAATACGAACGGCTGACGCCGCCGCGTTTGATGACCAGCGAAGGCGAGGTGCTTTCCGGGACCTACGAAGGGCAGGATGCGCCGGAAGGGGCGCTGCTCGGCACCCCGGTGTCGTCCGGGGTCATTGAGGGCCGGGCCCGGGTGATCATCAAACCGGACGAAGGAAGCCTCGACAAAGGGGACATCCTGATCGCGCCCTTCACCGATCCCGGCTGGACCCCGTTTTTCGCCTCCGCCAGCGGACTGGTCACCGAGATCGGCGGCCAGATGACTCACGGCTCGGTGATCGCCCGGGAATACGGGATCCCCGCCGTGGTCGGCGTGGAGGAGGCCACCCGGCTCATTCGGGACGGCCAGTGGATCCGGGTCAACGGCAGCCAAGGCTATGTCGAATTGCTGGAGTAGGCGGGGCTGGAAACCGGGCGGTTCCACGGGCAAGGTTTGGCAAGGAAAATCCGGGGCGATGGCGTATTGTATAAGCGATTGCCAAATCAAGGGATCGGGGAGTGAAACCCTATGTCTAAGCGGAGCGTTAGAAGAATCGCCCTCATCGTCCTCGGTTTTTCCGTTCTGGTGTACCTGAATAACAGTTCCTGGACGGCCCGGCCCCGGGCCGTCCGGCCATGGCTCCTGGCCCACCGCGGGCTGGCCCAGACCTTTCATACCGAAGGTTTGACCAACGAGACCTGCACCGCCCGGCGGATCGATCCGCCGGAACATCCCTACCTCGAAAACACCATCCCCTCCATGGCCGCGGCCTTCGCGGCCGGCGCCGACGTCGTCGAGCTGGACATTCAGCCGACGCGGGACGGCTGGTGGGCGGTTTTTCATGACTGGACCCTGGATTGCCGGACGGACGGCCAAGGCGTGACCCGCGAGCATACCCTGGCTGAATTAAAGGCGCTGGACATCGGCTACGGCTATACCGCGGACAACGGCAAGACCTATCCTTTCCGGGGCAAGGGGATCGGCTTGCTGCCGACGCTCCCGGAAGTATTGGCGCGTTTTCCGGAGCGCGCTTTTCTGATCCACATCAAGAGCAACGATCCGGCCGAAGGCCGCCTGCTGGCTCGCTACCTGAAGACGCTGCCGCCCCCGCGGCGCGCCCGCTTGGCGGTCTACGGGGGCGACCAGCCCATTGCCGCGCTGCAGCGCGGGCTTCCGGAGCTGCGGGTCATGTCGAGGGCGAGCTTGATCCGGAGCCTGCTCTCCTACATGGCGCTGGGCTGGACCGGTTATGTGCCGGCGGCCTGCCGCGATACGGAGATCCACCTTCCCGTGAAGTTCGCGCATTGGCTATGGGGTTGGCCCAATCGCTTTCTCGAACGGATGGCTGCGGCCAATACCCGGGTGATCGTCGTGGCGGGGAGCGGCGAGTTCTCCGAGGGCTTCGACACGCCGGAGTCCTTGAAACAGCTGCCCCCGGATTACTGGGGCGGAATCTGGACCAACCGCATCGACTGCATCGCGCCGCTCTTCCGGACGGGAAAGCGCGGGATGGCGGGGGGACGCTCCGCCAGTCGCTAGGATCGAACGGTGCCCTCCCGGGACGAAGCGGCTCCCTGGGCCTCGGCCTGATAAGCCGCGATGTAGTCTAGGCCCCATTGGCACATCGTGGCCAGGATCGGCAGGATGCTCTTGCCGGACTCGGTGAGGGAATACTCCACCCGCGGCGGCACCTGGGTATAGACATGCCGGTAGACCAGCCCGTCCTCTTCCAACTCCCGCAGCTGCTGGGTGAGCATCTTTTGCGTAACTTGGGGCATCCCCTTGCGCAATTCGCTGAAACGCAAGGTCTTGTCGCCCAAATGCCACAGGATCAGCGACTTCCACTTGCCGCCGATCAGCGCCAGGGTCAATTCCATGGAGCATTGATAACGGATGTTTTTAAATTGGATCACCAAAAACTTCCTCCTTTCCGAAATGAGTTCGCAACGAAGCGGATTCACAAATCTCCATTCCATGTTGATGGTTTCTCGATGGATACTATGATACAAAAAAGTAGGTTCTTGATTATTTCGGTTATAGTATCTATGATTATATCAAAGAAAGCGTTTTTTGAAAATGTTTCCTTTGCGGGAGCGGACGCCGGAAGGCGGACCGGCTCTTCGGAAGCCTGGGGAAGGGCCTCCGGAGCCGCCGGCAATCCCGCCGGAGTCCCGGGCGGAGCTTCCGAACCGTCCGGAGGAAGTGCCGCGGGACCGGGCGGTCCTTCCGGAAGCTTCGGCGGAACGTCCGGACTCCGGCGCCAGCCTTCCGGAGCCTGCGGCGGTCCCGCCGGGGAACTTGGCAGCGGTTCCGGGCTTCATCCCGCCCGCACGGGAGGAAAGGGCGGGATGGGCCCGCATAAAACAGGAATGGAGGAATCACGCCTATGAAAGTGGTGGCTTTTAACGGGAGTCCCCGGGTCGACGGCAACACCGCCCAGAGCATCCAAATTGTCTTTGCAGAGTTGCAAAAGGCGGGCATCGAGACGGAACTGATCCAGCTGGGCGGCAAGAAGGTCTTCGGCTGCCTGGCCTGCGGCAAATGCTGGGATAGCCGGGACATGCGCTGTGCCCGGAAGGATGACGCCATCAACGACCTGATCCAGAAGATCAGCGCGGCCGACGGGATCATCATCGGCTCGCCGACCTATTTCAGCAATGTCTCCACCGAGGTCAAGGCGCTGATCGACCGTTGCGGCTTTGTCAATAAGGCCAACGGCGGGGCACTGCTCCGGGGCAAGGTCGGCGCCGCGGTGGTGGCGGTACGCCGCGCCGGGGCGACCTTTGTCTACTCGGCGATAAATTTCTTCTTCGGCATCGCCGAGATGATCATTCCCGGCTCCAGCTATTGGAATCTCACCGTGGCCCTGGAACCGGGCGAAGTCCAGCAGGACGGGGAAGGGATCGAGACCTTCCGCACCCTGGGGCGGAACATGGCCCAGCTGTTACAGCAATTGCAGGCGGGGAGGAAAGCCTGATGAGCAGGAAGGTCATCGCCGTCAACGGCAGCCCCCGCAAGACTTGGAATACCGCCACCCTGGTCCGGAAAGCGCTGGACGGCGCGGCTGCGCAGGGCGCCGAGACCGAACTGGTCCATCTCTATGATCTGAATTTCAAGGGCTGCACTAGCTGTTTCGCGTGCAAGCGCCGTGACGGCAAAAGCTACGGCCAATGCGCCATGCGGGATGAATTGACTCCGGTGCTGGCGCGGATCGCGGCGGCCGACGCCCTGGTGATCGGTTCGCCCATCTATTTCGGAGCAGTGACGGGGGAGATCCGCTCATTCATGGAGCGATTGCTCTTTCAATATCTGGTGTATGCGATCCCGCCACGCACCCTCTTCCCCAAAACGTTGCCGGTCGGGTTCATCTATACCATGAACGTTGACGATGAACGGCTGAGAAGCTTCAAGCTGGATGAACAGCTGCGAGTCACCGAGAATGCGTTCCAACGGGCCTTCGGTGAGGTGACAACGCTGTATGCCACGGATACTTTGCAATTCGACGATTACGCCCAATATGTCAACTCCATGTTCGACCCGGAACACAAGGCCAAGCGGCGCGCGGAGCAATTTCCCAAGGATTGCGAGGCGGCCTGCGCCATGGGCGCGCGTTTGGCCGGCGCAGGGGTGGCCGGGCCGCAATAGAGAAGAAATTTCGGTCTTTGGATCACTCATAAAGGAGGTTACAGCATGGACTTTTTTGAACTGGTGGAACAGCGCCACAGCGTTCGCGGCTACCGTTCCGATCCGGTGGAGCCGGAGAAGCTCCGGCGGATTCTGGAGGCGGCCCGGCTGGCGCCGACCGCGGCCAACCGCCAGGCGTTCCGGGTGATCGCGCTCCCGACGGCGCAGCGCCAAGCGGAACTGAAACAAGTGTACGGCCGGGACTGGTTCGTCGAAGCCCCGCTGGTCCTGGCGGTCTGCGCCATTCCCGGGCAGAGCTGGGTGCGCAGCGACGGAAAGAATTACAGCGACGTGGACGCGGCCATCGTGATGGACCATATGGTCCTGGCAGCCACCGCGCTCGGCCTGGGGACGTGTTGGATCGGTGCCTTTGACGCCGCCGCCGCCCGCCGGGTCTTCGAACTGGACCCGGGCTGGGAACCGGTGCTGCTCTCGCCGCTCGGCTACGCCAGGGACGATTCTTTCAAAAAGCAGCGCAAGTCCCTGGAGGAACTGGTGGTTTATAAGTAAACCGAAAAAATAAGTGAGGAGAATCAGCCATGAACCCAATGTTGCAAACGATCGCGCCCGAAAAACTGACGGACAACGTCTTTGACCTCGTCGGCAAGGATTGGATGCTGATCACCGCCGGCGATCTGCAAAAGTATAACACCATGACCGCCTCGTGGGGCGGCTTCGGGATCCTGTGGGGCAAGAAGGTCTGCTTCTGCGTGGTGCGGCCCAGCCGCTACACCTATCAATTCATGGAAGCGTCGGACCGTTTCACCCTGAGCTTCTTCCCCGAGCAGTACCGGGAGGCGCTCAATTTCTGCGGCAGCAAATCCGGCCGTGACGTGGATAAGGCCGCCGCCACCGGGCTCACTCCGGTCGCCGGCGCAGGGGGGCTGGTCTATTTCGATCAGGCCCGATTGGTCATGGAATGCGCCAAACTGTATTATCAGGATCTGGACCCGGCGCACTTCCTCGATCCCGGAATCGAAAAAAATTATCAGGGCCGGGATTACCACCGGATGTACATCGGGGAGATCACCCGCTGCCTGCTGAAGGAAGCCGAATGATGAGGTGGATAGCATGTCGCTGTTAAGCGTGGACCAGGCGCAATGTGTCCGTTGCGGAACTTGCGCCGCGGTCTGTCCCATTGGCGGAGGGCTCATTGCCATGGGAGAGAAAGGCCCGGAGGCGCAGGAGGACGATTCCTGCATCGGCTGCGGCCATTGCGTGGCGGTCTGTCCCACGGCCGCTCTGGATAACCGGCGGGCTCCCTTGGGGAAACAGGCCGCCGCTCCCCAGGAGCGGCGCTGGGATGCCGGCCAGGCGGCGCAGTTTTTACGTTCGCGCCGTTCCATCCGGAATTACCGGCCGGAAGCGGTTCCCCGCGAAACGTTATTGCAACTGCTGGATATGGCCCGTTTTGCTCCCACGGCCAGCAATCGCCAGGGAATCTCATTCCGGGTGATCAGCGACCGGGAGAAGCTGAAGCGCATCGCGGCGGCCACCGTCGGCTGGCTGGAACAGACGGTGGCATCCGGCGGGATGAAATCAGCCGCCGGACATATCCGGGCGTTTCAAAAAGGCGAGGACACGATCCTGCGGAGCGCGCCCCATTTGATCCTGGCCTTATGCCCCCGGGGTACCGCGGAGGTGGGCCGCAGCAGCGCCGACTTTATGCTGGCCTATGCCGAGCTGTACGCGCTCGCTCTCGGCCTGGGGACTTGCTGGGCGGGCCTGTTGCAGTACTGCGCCTTCAGCGGTTATTCCCCCTTGCTCGAGCTGCTGGAACTCCCGGCCGACCGGGAAGTGGCCGGAGCGCTGATGGCCGGATATCCCCGGTTCCATTACCAGCGCCTGGTGGACCGCGAGCCGTTGGCCGTTTCCTGGAGCTGAGCGATGCTCGCATTTAAAAAGAGGTGAAACGCGGTGGATTTCTTCGAAGTCGTCAAAAACAGGCGTTCGGTCCGCCAGTATAAACCGGATCCGGTCTCCCGGGAAGATATTCTGCGGGTGCTGGACGCCGCCAACTGGGCGCCGTCGGCCATGAACTGGCAGCCCTGGCGGTTCCTCGTCGTCTCCGGGGAGCGCCAGAAGGCGCTGGGAGAGAGCTACCGGGCGGTGGTTGAGAATTATACCCGGAACTGGGATGAGGCGGCGGAGCGAAAGGCGGCGATCTCGCGGGATGCGTTCATCCGCTACGCGGCCAACTTCGGCAACGCCCCGGTCCTCTTGGTGCTGACCGTTCCGGCCAGCGCCGAGCCGAACATCGCCAAAGCCAACCTGGAGAGCGCCAGCGCGGCCATGGAAAATCTGGTGCTGGCCGCGACTGCCCTGGGCCTGGGAACGTGTTGGATGACCGGGCCCTTGAACGACGAGGGGGGACTCCGCCGGGTGCTGGAGATTCCGGACGATCAGGCGCTGGTGGCCGTGACGCCGCTGGGTTATCCGGCGGCGCTGCCGCGGCCCTTGCCCCGGGTGGACCCGGACCTGACCGCCAAGGTCCAGTGGTTGGATTGAGATGGCCCATCCTCCAATATCCGTTCAAGGAGTTCCGATGAATCGAACGCGTCTCTCCCGGGAGACTCATAGCCGGGCGGCGGAGTCCGGGTACGCCCCGTGCGGCATCATTCCGGCGGATTCGTTCCAGGAATACCTCGGTACCTGGATGGGCGGGTGGCCCGATTTTCGCAGTCGCGGCAATGCCTTGCGGGGTCAGGACAGAGTTCGCTTGCCGGCGCGCGGTTGGGTAGGGGGCCTCGGCAACGTGGCCCGGTGTGGCATGAGGAGGGTATGACATGTCGACGATATTTAAACGCCGGAGCATCCGGCGGTATACCGCTCAGCCGGTAACTCCGGCGCAGCTCGAAATGGTATTGAAGGCGGGCATGGCGGCCCCGTCGGCCGAGAACCAGCAGCCCTGGCAGTTCGTGGTGGTGGATCACAGGGAGAAATTGGACCGGATTCCGGAATTCCATCCCTACTCCCGGATGTTGAAAGAAGCGGGCGTCGCGATCATTGTCTGCGGCGACCGGACGCTCGAAAAGATAGCTGGGTTCTGGGTACAGGATTGCGCGGCGGCAGCTGAAAACATGCTGCTGATGGCGGAAGAATTGGGCTTGGGCTCCGTTTGGCTGGCGGTTTACCTATTGCCGGACCGGGTGAAAGCCCTGCGGGAGCTGCTGGGTTTGCCCGATCACATTACGCCGCTGGCTATTTTGCCTATCGGTTATCCGGCCGAGGCCAAGGAGCCGATCGACCGGTTCGACGCGTGGCGGGTCCACCGGAATCATTGGTGAATGCCGCGGATCGCGCCGCTCCTTTCCCTAAATAATGAGGAGGAATCTCGCGATGTCTCATGTTTTGCAACCGTTAACCATCGGCCCGTTGACCCTGGCCAACCGGCTGGTAATGCCGCCGATGGCCACCGCCAGGGCGGCGTCCGACGGCAAAGTAACCCCCGGGCTCCTGGAATACTATGCCGAGAAATCGGCCGGAGGGCATCTCGGGCTGATCATCATCGAGCACAGCTACGTCCGGCCGGACGGCAAGGCCAGGGAGAATCAGCTTTCGGCGGCGGACGACAGCGCCATTGCGGGCTTGCACGAGTTGGCGGCGGGGATTCATGGCAATGGCACCCCCTGCGTGCTGCAGATCAATCACGCGGGGAGCGCCACCACCGCCGCGATCACCGGTGCGCCGCCGGTGGGCCCCTCGGCCGTCGCCAATCCGCGGCAGGGCAGTGTGCCGCGCCCGCTGACCCCGGCGGATATTGAGGAGCTGGTCGCGGCGTTCGGGGCCGCCGCCCGCCGCGCCCGGGTGGCCGGGTTTGACGGGGTGGAGATCCATTCGGCCCACGGCTATCTGCTCAACCAATTCTTCTCACCCCTGACCAATCAGCGGGATGATGAGTATGGCGGGGATCTGCGGCGGCGGATCCGGATCCACCTCCGGGTGATCGCCGCCATCCGGGAGGCGGTGGGCAAAGACTTTCCCATTTTCTTGCGGTTGGGAGCCTCGGATTTTGCCGACGGGGGCACTACCATCGAAAACAGCCGAGATGCCGCCTGCGAGTTCGCTGAGGCCGGAGTGGGTTGCCTGGACATCTCCGGCGGCTTCTCGGGCTACAGCGTGCCGGGCCTCGAAGGCCAAGGCTATTTCGCCCCGCTCAGCGCGGCGGTGAAGCAAGCGGTCAAGATTCCGGTGATTCTCACCGGCGGAATCACCGAGCCGCAAGCGGCCCAGGCCTTGCTGGCCGCAGGCCAGGCCGACCTGATCGGGGTGGGCCGGGCGTTGCTCCAGGATTCCGGCTGGGCGCGGCGGGCGGTGGCAACCCTGCAGGCTTCGGGTTGAGGGTCTTCCTGAAGCGCCTTCCCGTTTTCGGAACCTTGCCAACAGCCTTTTCGTTTGCCGGATGAATCGCGCCAAATTTTTCCGAATAAATGGCAGGATTCATGGTAAATTTATATAAATGTAGTTTTCATCCGAAAAACTTGGGAGGGATCGATATGTCGGTTCAAAACGAGATGACGGCGGACTTTTTACGATCGGCTTACGGCGGGGAAAGCATGGCGCACATGCGCTACATCGCCTGGGGCAGCCAGGCGGAGAAGGAAGGATTCCCGAATACCGGCAAGCTCTTTAAGGCCATCTCCTATGCGGAGCAGGTCCATGCCAACAACCACTTCCGGGAGCTGGGCCAGAGCCAGGGAGGCCACACCGTGACCGCCGGCGCGGTCTTCGGGGTGGGCAGCTTGGTCGAGAATCTGCAAGGCGCCATCGACGGCGAACTCCACGAGGTCGAGCAGATGTATCCGGTGTATCTGAATGCCGCGCAATTCCAGGAGGAGAAGGGAGCGCAGCGTTCGTTCCATTTCGCCCTGGAAGCGGAGAAGATTCACGCCAAGTTGTTCAAAGACGCCCAGGACGCCGCCAAAGCGGGCCAGGACATTCAGTTGAAGTCGGTCCATATCTGTCCGGTCTGCGGCCATACCATCCTGGATGAGGCCCCCGACCGCTGTCCGGTCTGCGGCGCCAAGAAAGAGTTGTACGTGGCTTTTTAAAGCAATAACCCATCCCAGCTGTCAAAGCCCGACGCCCGTAAGCGTCGGGCTTTTGTGCGCGCCTTTGCTTTGGCGGTCCGTGATCGGGCGGCGGCCCGCCGTTTGCGTCTGCCATGGTTCCGGCCGGTGCGGCGGCGATCCGTGATTCTGCAAACATCGGGCTTGACCTGTCTATCGCTGGATAGTTTATCATCGGAGCGGTAGTCATCCATGAAAGGGGTTTTGTCGATGTGGAAAGGTCTTTGGATGGAGCGGAATTTCGGAATGATCTGGAGCGGCCAGTTCGTGTCGCAGCTGGGCGACAAGTTCTACGGGATCGCCTTGGCCTGGTGGGTGTTGGAGCGGACCCATTCGCCGCTGATCATGGGCTTGCTGATGACCGCCGCGATCCTGCCCCAGTTGTTGCTGGGCCCAATCGCCGGCGGTTTCATCGATCGTTGGGACCGCAAACGGATCCTGATCGGCGCGGACCTGCTCCGGAGCGGACTGGTACTGGCGGTGACGCTGTTGTCCCTGGCGGGAAGACTGGAGCTCTGGCATATTTTCGGCGCGGCAGTGCTGATCGCGATGGCTTCGGCCTTCTATAACCCGACGGTGACGGCGGCGCTGCCCCAGATTGTCGCCGCCCGGGATCTGCCGCGGGCCAACTCGGCCAGCCAGGTCATCGCGGGCATCACCACGACGCTCGGTCCGGCCGCCGGAGCGGCCGTCATCAGCCTGGCCGGATTCAACGCGGTGTTTCTCTTCAATAGCCTATCCTTTCTGGTATCCGGGGTCCTGGCAAGCTTCATCGACCGGCCGCTACGGGCGGTCCGGGAGCGGAAGGCGGGGTTCGGCGCCGACCTCCGGGCGGGCCTGCTCTTTATTCTCGGACATCCGCGGGTGCTGGCGATCCTGGCCGTCATCGGCCTGGCTCATCTGGCCGTCGGCAGCCTGACGGTGACCCTGCCGGTGCTGGCGCGGCAACTGGCCGGAGCCGGCGTGCACAATCTGGGCTGGCTGGAGATGATGATCGGCTGCGGGATGCTGGGCGGTTCCATAGCCCTGAACCTGAAAAAAGTGCAGCGGGTCGGCAGTCCATGGCTTTTCGGAGCCGCCGCGGTTCTGGGGGCCTGCCTTTTGGGGCTGGGAATCCTCCGCGGGCTGGGCCTGGCCTCGGTGCTCCCCTATCTGGGCTTGATGGCCCTGGCGGGCGCGGCTGTGGCGGTCGCCTCGGTCTTTTGGGCCTCGCTCCTCCAGCGCAGCGTCCCCAATGAGCTGGCGGGGCGGGTATTCAGCATCGCCGCGGTGATCGGCAATACCAGCATGCCGCTGGCGTATGCCGTGTTCGGATTGCTTTTGAGCCGCCTGCCCATCGCCCCGGTGATGGGAGGGTGCGGCGCCGGGCTGATGGGGCTCATTCTGGCTCTCGGCCTCCGCTTCGGGAAAATGGCGGAAGAACTGGGGGCAGAGGCCGCGTCCGACGGGAAATTGCAACTTGATTCCCGGCCGGAGACGATCCGGGATTAAATTTTTCGGTAAATCATGGTAAAATATACAATATCGAGCAAAGAACGCGAGTCATCGCCGCCTTTTCCACCAATCCCCGCCGCAACCGTCCCGGAACCGGCGCAGCGGCGTTGCGGCAGGGGCTTTGGGGAGCCGGGTTTCCGGCGAAAAACGCCATGAAATACTTTCGTAGCTGGTTATAACGATGGCCGGGCCCGCAGGACCGGACCGGCCGTCCGGGACCGCCGCTCGGCTCCGGGCGGCACTGCCGGGACGAGCCATGCCATCGCCGACAAATAGTCAAAGGAGGTCTTGACATGAGTTTTTCGGCTTTATTCTCACCGGCACGGATCGGAACGATGGAGGTTAAAAACCGCTTTGTCGTTCCGGCGATCCTGAGCGGCCTGGCCAACCCCGACGGCACGGTCTCGGACCGCCTGATCGATTATTGGGTGGCCCGGGCCCGGGGCGGGTTCGGGTTGCTCATTACCGAACTGTCCTGCGTGGATCCGTCGGGCAAGGCGGCCCCGGGTCAGCTGGGAGTCTGGGACGACGCTTTCATTCCCGGCTTGCGCAAGCTCCCGGAGGCGGTTCATCCTTACGGCGCGAAGATCGCCCTTCAGATCCACCACGCCGGCCGGGAGACCAGCCGGGCGGTGACCGGTTCCCAGCCGGTGGCGCCTTCGGCCGTGCCCTGCCCGATCGTGCGGGAGATTCCCAGGGAACTGACACCGGCCGAGATCGAGGAACTGATCGAAAAATTCGGGGCCGCGGCCCGCCGCGCCAAGCGGGCCGGGTTTGACGCGGTGGAGATCCATGCCTGCCACGGCTGTCTGGTGAGCGATTTTATGTCGGCCTACGCCAACAAACGGTTGGACGGGTACGGCGGGGATTTGCGCGGCCGGATGCGCTTCGCCATGGCGGTGGTCGAGAAGATCCGCAGTCTGGCCGGGCCGGACTTTCCGGTGCTGTTCCGGATGAGCGGCGCGGAACGGGTGCCGGGCGGCCGCGCCATCATGGAGTCGAAGGCCGCCGCCCGGCTGCTGGAGGAGGCCGGCGTCTCCGCCATTCATGTCTCGACCGGCGTGAATGCCAGCGGGCCGTGGATCGTCGCGCCGGCCTGCGTCAGCCCGGGCTATAACGTGGCCGACGCCGCGGCCATCAAGGAAGCGGTGGGCGTTCCGGTGCTGGCGGTGGGGCGCATCAACGATCCCGACCTGGCCGAGGAGATCATCCGCACCGGACAGGCCGACCTGATCTCGCTGGGCCGCGAATCCCTGGCTGATCCGGAGTTTCCCAACAAGGTCGCGGACGGCCGGAACGAGGAGATCGCGCCCTGCATCGCTTGCATGCAGCGCTGCCAGGGCCGGGGGATCGATGAAAACGATACCGGCGTCTCCTGCCTGGTGAATCCCTTCTGCGGCAAGGAGGGGACGCTCAAAATCGCCCCGGCCGCCCAACCCAAGCGGATCCTGGTGGCGGGAGCGGGCCCCGGCGGCCTGGAGGCTGCCTGGATCCTGGCGCAGCGGGGCCACCGGGTGACGCTCTACGAGAAGGAGCCGGTGCCCGGCGGGCAGTACCGCAGCGGCGCCGTCCCGCCCTTTAAGCAGGATATCGCCAAGGCCGTTCGGTATTATCTGCGGATGGGCCAGAAGTACGGCGTGGATTACCGCTTTGGCACCGCGGTCACGGCCGATCTGGTCAGGCGGGAGCAGCCGGACGCGGTCATTCTGGCCACCGGCGGCCAACCCCTCGTGCCGGAGCTGGAAGGGGCCGACGGGCCGCGGATCATTCAGGCGGCGGATCTCCTGGCCGGACGGGCCACGGCCGGCGAACGGGTGCTGATCGTCGGCGGCGGGATGGTCGGAGTGGAAACTGCCGATTTTCTGGGCGAACGGCGCCACGGGGTGACCATCGTCGAGCGCCTGCCGCAGCTGGCCGGGGATCTGAATCCGGCGGTCCAGTACTTCCTGTTCGAGCGGCTGCAGCGCTACGGCGTGACCATGATCAGCGGCGCGCAGGTCACCGCGTTCCTGGAGGACGGCGTTCGCTATGAACAGGATGGGCGGCAGCAAAGCTTGACCGGGTTTGATACCATCGTCCTGGCGATGGGGGTCCGGCCCGACCATTCCCTGGCGGAAGAGCTCAGGGAATTGGTGCCCCAGGTGTTTGTGATCGGCGACGCCCTGAAGCCGAGGAAGGCTCTGGAAGCCATCGCCGAAGGAGCGCGCCTGGCGGTCGGCATGTAAGCAACGGCACACTCCGGTTTCAACGGAGCGCAACCCGCCGCGGCCTTCGGGACCGGGCGGGTTGCTTTTTCAAGTATCCTGCGGCGGAGCGGTTGTTTTCCTGTCCCAAACGTTTATAATAGAAGCAACACGATCACTCTCAGCGAATCGGAGGTCGCCATGCCCTTACGGGACGACTATCTTACGCGAATGGTAGAAAAGCTGGCCGGGATAACGGCTAGGATCAGGAGCAGCATCGCCGAAAGGCAGTTTCTGGCCGGCCACCGCCAGGCGGGTGACGCTTTTCAACAGCTGCTGGGGCTCAATGCCGAGACCGTGGCGCTGCTGTCCCACCGGGACATGATGAAGATCTTCGGCGGCGGGGGCAAACGCGACCGGGGCCGTTGCATCGTCCTGGCGGAACTCCTGAAGCTCAAGGGGGATCTCCAACGGGCTCAGGGGGAAACGGCCCAAAGCGTTTCGTTCTACCGCAAGAGCCTGGATGTCTTCCTGGAGATCCTGCTGGAAGACGGCGAAATGCGGGTCGAACCCTATCCTCGGAAGGTGGCGGACCTCGTCGAGCTGCTCGGCGAATACGAGCTGCCCGATTCCAGCAAGGCGGCGCTGTTCCGGTATTACGAGACGACGGGGGAGTACGGCAAAGCCGAGGACGTACTCTTCGACCGGCTGGAAGCCGGCGCGGGAATGCGCGACGTGGTCGATGAGGGCATCGCCTTTTACCGCCGCCTGCTGGAGAAAGCGGAGAGCGAGTTGCGCTCGGGCAACCTGCCGCCGGCTGAAATCCGGGAAGGCCTGAGCCGCCTGGAAAACTACTCAAAATGAAGGTTCGCTCAAATGCAGTGCATCTGAGGATTTTTCATTACAAAGGAGGCTCGAATCATGTCAATTGCATTGGATGACCTTGAAGCGGTTGCCCGCAAATATATTCAAGAGAGTCCCTTAAACCGGGTCCCCGCCCTGGACGGGATGCGCATCTTTGAGGCCCCGTTGCTGGCGGCGGCCGGTGCCGCCGATCCGCTTTTCGAGGGGTTGAAAGCCGCCGAGGCCGTCGGAGCGCATCATCTGTCGCCCCGCCAATGGCTGGAGGGCGCCCGGACGGTCATCGTCTACTTCCTGCCCTTTACCGGGCGGGTGCGCGAGGCCAACCGCCCGCTCGGCCTGCCGGCCACCGAATGGCTGTACGGACGGATCGAAGGAGAGCAGATGAATTGTTCCTTGAGCGAGCGTCTGGTGCAATACTTGACGGCCTGCGGCTATCAGGCTGTGGCGCCGGGCCGGGATGAACGCTTTGCGGTCAGGGACCGCCGCAGCAACTGGTCGGAGCGGCATGTGGCGTTCATCGCCGGCTTGGGCACCTTCAGCCTGAGCCGTTCGCTGATCACCCGTTCCGGTTCGGCGGGGCGGATCGGCAGCGTGGTCACGGATCTGGAGCTCCCTCCGACGCAGCGGGCCTACGAAGCCCTGGATGAATACTGCAGCCGCTGCGGCGCTTGTATCGTACGCTGTCCGCCGCTGGCCATCGACGAGCAAGGCAAGGACAATGCCATCTGCGGCGCCTATCTGGACCGGGTGTTGGCGCGTTACCGGCCGCGCTACGGTTGCGGAAAATGCCAGACCGGCGTGCCCTGTGAATCGAAGATTCCCGTGACCGCGCGCCGCGCCGGCGCCGCGGGTGAGTGAAATAAATAGAGCCTCTGCGGGCTCTATTTTGATAAACAGTTCGATTGTTTGGGAAACTGTTGGATGATTTTCTTGATGCTGTCCTCCGAAAGGTGAAACCGCTGCACCAAATCGGCCACGGAAACGCCTTCCCGGTACATGCTCCAGATCTCCCGGTTGCGGCTGCGGATGCTGTCCCGGGCGCCGCTCAATTCCCCCCAGCCGGCCCGACGGGGTTCCTGCTTCGGAATATAAATGGCCTCGCCCTGGACATATTTCTGCAACTCCGACAGTAACTCAGCCGGGAGGATCTCCTTCCCGTTTCTGTAAACCAATGAAAGCCTCCTCTGCCTTGAAAGAGTGGTTCGCGATGGATAATGCTTTCATTGTGCCACCTCCTTTGAAAGTGTTTTGAAATCAAGGATCGCAGAAGGGGATGGAGAAAGACTTCCCCATCCCGGTCTGTCATACCGAAGCGAGGCGGCGTCGTCAGACACCGCACCACCTATACGCGATTTTCATGTTAAAATCATCAGCTCCTTTCAAAGAGGATTTCGCCGTACGACTAATTTTATTATGCGCCAAAGGCCGACCCCAGGCAAGGGAAAAAATGATTATAACGGTTCGGTTCCTGTGGAAAGAAAGGGGATCGGCCGGGTTTGCGGCGCGATTTAAAAGCGTTGAAAAGCTCAGAAAAGCAAGGGATAAAGTCGTTTTTAAATCTTTTTTGCAAGCTGTTTTCCGTTCCGAAAGGCTTTTCCCATGGCTTTTAAAGTTTCCTCAACAATGTCGAAAACGCCTCCCCTTCATAGTCATTTTATGGTAAAATTGATAAAACTTTATATCGCTTTGCAAAAACAAGGGAATTTGTGTTCAGCAGTGACTGGAGGGATGCAGTGATGGCGAAGGCGAAACGCAGCTTCGGAGACGGGTCGGTGAAGTTCCTGGAGATGACCCGTTTCATCAGGTTGAAAGTATTTCACCAGATCCTGGCGGTGATCGGGATCATGAGCATTTTCTTCGCGGTCCAGGCCTATTTGAGTGTCCGGGTCATCCAAACCATGCAAGCGGCCACGCCGCAGCTTCTGAACCAGGGCGCCTACGCCCTGGACGAGATCTCCAACCTCCGGGTAGAACTCGCCAGTCTCAAAGACGCTTACCTGGAACGGCTGACGGGACATGCTGCGGACAGCGAGCCGTTGGCCGAGGCGTTTGATAAAATCTTCCAAAGGATAAAAAGCCTGGGAAGCATCGAAGCCAAGACGCGGCGGACCATTCTGGAGAAGCTCCGAACGGTGCAGGCGGTCATCGCCGCCGCGCCTGCGGAGTCCGGTTATGATACGTTGCGCCAGGAACTGCTCAACGTCAACCTGTACCTGGAGAATTCCTATACGGAGATCTTCGGCGGAACGCTCGCCCGGGTGAACGCCAACGATCAGTTTTCCGGCAAGGCGCAGCGAAACAGCATGATCATCATGATCCTCAGCATCGTCTGCTCGGTCCTGCTGGGGGTGTTGATCGCCAACTCCATCGCCGGACCGCTGCGCCGGATCGCCGCGACCGCCCGCGCCATCGCCGGAGGCGATCTCACCGAAAACATTCGGACCGCCGGGTCGCCCGAGATCGCCGGGGCGGTCGCCGGGCTCAACCAGGCGATCGACGGCTTGCGCCGCCTGGTCAGCGGCATTCACACTCAATTGGGGCTATTGACGGGCGCCAGTAAAGAACTGCGGTTGGCTTCGGAGTTGACCGGGCGCTCCGCCGCGGAGGTGGCCCGCTCTATGGAGGAACTGTCGCACGGTGCCGAAGAACAGGCCCTCCAGATCGGCCAGGCGGTCCGGACCGTGGACCAACTGGCTGCGACCGTTCAGCAAGTGTCCCAGGATGCCGACCGGATCGCCACGGCCTCGGAGAAGGTGGCCCAAGCCGCTCAGACCGGCCGCCAGGCGACGGTGGCCATTGCCCGCGAGATCACCGGACTATACTCCTCCACGGAAGAAGTGGCCGAGGTGATTGCCATCCTCAGAAACACCGCCGCCGCGATCGGCGAGACCATCACCCTGATTCAGGGTATCGCCGAGCAGACCACGTTATTGGCTCTGAATGCCTCCATCGAAGCGGCGCGTGCCGGCGAGCAGGGCAAAGGCTTTGGAGTGGTAGCCCGGGAGACTGGAAAACTGGCGGATCAGTCCAAGCAAGCCGCCGAGTCGATCACCAGCCTGATACTGCAGATGCAAGAGCGCACCGAACGGGCGGTGGAAGTGATCCGGATCGGCCTGGGCCGGGCGGACCAGGGTCGCAACCTGGTGGTTCAAACCAAGGCCACTTTCGAGGAGATCTTTGCGGCTTTAAACGACAATTCGCTGCAGATCCGGGCGGTGGCCCAGTCGGCGCAGCAGATGTCCGCCAGCAACCAGGCGGTTATCCAGTTCATCAACGCCATTGCCAGCTTCTCGGAAGAAAGCTTGAGCAGTACCGAACAGGTTTCCGCCACCGCCGAGGAGCAGAGCGCATCGGTGCAGGAAGTCACGGCGCTGGCCGAGAGCCTGGACCGGATCGCCGCTCAATTGCAAGGGGCCGTGGCTGCGTTCGTGCTTGAGGAGAAACGGGCCGAAAAGGCCGATGCCTAACGGGGAATTCCGATTCAAACAAAGTACCGGAAGAGCTTTGGTCCCTGTTCCAATCGGGCGACGGCTTCCGTATCATGATAACGTACCAAGTCATCCTCCCGAATGCCGGGACGCGGAGCCGGGTGCGGCGAGTGCTGCTTCTCCCGGCGCCAAGTCTTTCAGGCAATCGGTCCAAATTCGAAAACGGTTGAAGCGGAGGAATTTTAACATGAACCAACTGGGATGTCTCATAAATTAAGAACATGGGAACCCCAAAACGCTTGTTGGTTTTATCCGTGTCGCTGGGCGCCGGACACCGGACCACGGCCGAGGCGCTCTGCCGCGTATACCGGGAAAATTTCGGCGGCGAGGCTTATCACATAGACTTTATGCGCTACGCTTTGCCCGGCTTCAGTGATTGGGTCGAAGGGGCGTATTATTGGAGCACCCAATACAGCCCTTTCGTCTACAAGTGGCTGTATCACCGGGAGGACCGCGGGGATTCCTGGCTGCAAAGGGCCGAATCGCAGCTGGGCATCCGCGGCTATATTGAGCTGCTGCAGCAATATCGGCCCCATGCCATCCTCACCACCCACTCGTTCCCGGCGGTGGTGGTCTCGGCGCTATTTCCCAGATTTCCGATACCCAATGGAGTGGTGGTGACGGATTACGTTTCCCATTGTATCTGGGTGAATCCCAACACGCAGCGCTATTTCGTGGCTCACGACGGGATGGTCGATGAACTGAAGGCCGAGGGAGCAGCCCCGGGGCGGATCCGGGTGACCGGAATTCCGGTGCGGCCGATCTTCAAAGAACGGTTCCAACGGTTGGAACTTCGGCATAAATTAGCATTAGAACCCGATCGTTTCACAGTGCTGGTGATGAGCGGCGGGAATGCGGTTGGCCCCGTGGTTGGCATCATCAAGACTCTGGGCCAGTACAGGGAGAGGGTCCAGGTGATTGCCATCGCCGGGCGGAACCAGGGGGTCTACCGTCAGGTGCGGGCAGTCTTCCAAACGCTTGGTTTGACCGGAAAGGTCCTGGGATTCATGGAAAATGTCCAGGAATACATGGCCGCATCCGATCTCCTGATCTCCAAGGCGGGCGGATTGACGACCACCGAGGCGCTGGTGATGGGATTGCCGATGGCAATTATTCGTCCCACTCCCGGCCAGGAGGACGGCAACACCCGTTTTTTGGAACGCAGTGGCGCCGGAGTCTATCTGAACAACCTGGCCGATTTGGCCAAAACTCTGGGAGTGCTGCTCGAACAGCCCGGCCGGCTGGAGCGGATGCGCCGGAAGGCGTTGGATCTGGCCAGACCGGAAGCGACGGAAGCCATTTTGGCCGAGATGGAACAGTTGATGGAAATCGCGGAAGACCAACCCAGGAGCATGGTTTTTGCACCGGCGCTGAATTGGAGCAGGCAGCGGTCAGCGGGAGACTTTTTGCGGCACCGCTTGTCAATTTGGGAACGGATCCGAGGGATAGGCCGTGGACCTGAATAATTGGCTGGTTTTTATCTGCAATTCGATCCTCTGTACTTATTTGGGGCAAAAGTTGCCGCCCAGGCTTTATTCCATCAACAATTGGCTATTTAAAGAGCGGGCTTGGGAGAAGGGCGGCAGTATCTACCAGCGCCTTTTTCGGGTAAAAGCCTGGAAGACGCTATTGCCGGAGGTCAGCGACTTCATCCGTTCAATATTCGCAAAGCGGCATCTCCGGGCGTACACCAAGGAATACTTCGCCGGGTATCTGACCGAATCCTGCAAAGCGGAACTGACGCATTGGCTGATCATCGGTTCCTCGTTCTTCCTTTCGTTATGGAACGCCATCGCCACGACTTGGGCCGTTTTTTGGGTTAGCATCGCGTTTAACTTTCCGTACATTATCATCCAGCGCTATAACCGGCCCCGGATCGTCAAATATCTGATGAATAAGGCCGATGCAGCTTCCCGTCTGGAACTGACGAATCTACCCATGTAAGGCTTGAGAAGAAGAAACTTGTAGCGGGCACCATGGGGGCATTTCGGATGAACCGTAAAAATGCAAATATCTGTAAAGCATCGCGGTCTAACTACCGATTGAAGGAATGACGAGGTTAGGTTCGGAAGGCGGGCGCGCCCCCCAGGTTCGGGCCCGCCATGGGATTCCGGCAAGGAGGCCGGAATTCAGGCGATGACAGGGAGGATTTTCGATGATTATCAATCATAACCTGCCGGCGTTGCGCGCTTTCGGAAATTACGTCAGGGTGAACCAGGCGCTGACCCGCTCCATGGAAAGGCTCTCGTCCGGACTGCGGATCAACCGGGCCGCCGACGATCCGGCCGGATTGGCCATATCCGAAAGCATGCGCGCGCAGACCAAAGGGTTAAATCAGGCCACCCGGAATGCGCAGGACGCCATCTCGTTGCTGCAAACCGCGGAGGGCGCGCTCGATTCCACCCATGCGATTTTGGATCGCATGCGCGAGTTGGCGGTGAAAGCGGCGAGCGGCACCTATACCGCCAATGACCGCCTCGAGATGCAAAAAGAAATCGATGAGCTCGCCAAAGAGATCGATCAGATCGGAAACACCACGACCTTCAACAACCTTCATTTGCTGGACGGCTCCGCCGCGGTGGGCTCTTCAACCGATAAGCCCACAACCCAGGTTTTCGCCCGGGGCGGTCTGGAAGCGAAGCGGAACACCGCTGTCGCGGGGGGATATCAACTGGAGATCGATGCCGCCGCCGGTTTGGGCCAGATCCAAAGGAGCAGCATTTTTCGGTCCAAGGGCGATCCTAGCTCTATTGCCGCGTTGGATACCCGTTTGGCGGATATCGACCGTTTCACCGACGCCAACGGCAAGTTTCTGTTGGACCAGCCCCAAACCCTCACCCTGATCGCGGGGGACGGCCAGAAAGCGACCGTTCAAATATCCGCCAGCGATACCATTGGGGACCTGGTGGACAAATTGAACCGGGCGATCGGCGACACCGGGTCCGGACTCGGCCAAGCCGCCCTCACCGGCGCCGCCAATGCCGATAAATTTGTCTCTTTTGTCACCGCGCCCAGCGCTTCCGGTCCCGAAGCCAGCGGGGGAACGCTGGTCATTCGTTCCGCCGTAGCCGGCGGCAACGGCGCGATTCAGTTCGTCGGCTCCGAGAGCCTGCTTAACGCCCTGGGCCTTTCCGAAGTGCAGCGGGCAACCGCGAACCGTTATACCGTCACGGTCCGCGATGCCGCCAACCCGGCCCAGGTCCTGGCCCGGAATGTGACTATCGAAGGGAACATGCTGGCAGGTGTGATCGATCCCAATATCGATGTCCGGTTTGACAGCAATGCCGACATCCTCACCACTTGGGACGCAGTCAATCAGCAGTTCCGTTGGAGCGCGGCCGGCGATTCGTATCGCACGTCGGTCAACCTGGCCGGCAACCCGCTCGTTTTCCAGATCGGAGCGGGCGAGGGCCAGGTGATGGGGGTCGCCATCGGCGATATGCGGGCGGCGGCCTTGGGCGTGGATCATCTGGTGGTTACCGACCGCCAATCGGCCAGCAAGGCCATTACGGCGCTGGACCATGCCATTGCCGCGGTATCGTCGGAACGGTCCGGCCTCGGCGCGGCGCAAAACCGTTTGGAACATACCATCAACAATCTGACGGTCATGGCGGAGAATTTGACCGCCGCCGAGAGCCGCATCCGCGATGTCGACATGGCCGCCGAGATGCTCGAGTACACTAAGCTGAATGTACTTAGCCAAGTCATCCAGGCCATGATGGTCCAAGCCAATCAGCTGCCGCAAATGGTGCTCCGCTTGTTGCAGGAATGAAGCGACTGTTCCAAGGGTCTCATTTCTCTCCCGATGTATCATCCGTCAGGCCGTTTCATCCCAAGCGGGAGGCTGATGATCGTCAATTTGTAACTTGATTCGCGGGAGCTGGCGATCTATACTGAAGGTAATATTTCCGTATCAACCAAAAAAATTGATTTTCACAGCAAAGAGAGGAAGAACCATGCAATTTTTTATGGATACCGCCAATGTCGAGGAGATCCGCCAGGCGAGTCAGATGGGAATCATCTCCGGGGTAACCACCAATCCGTCGCTGATCGCCCGGGAGGGCCGGAATCTGAAAGAAGTCATTCAGGAGATTGCCGGCATCGTCAATGGCCCCATCAGCGCCGAAGCGATTAGCCTGGAGGCCGGGCCCATGATTGAAGAGGCCCGCGTGATCGCGACCTGGCACAAGAACGTCGTGGTCAAGATCCCGATGACCGCCGCCGGATTAACCGCGGTCAAAACGTTGAGCGACGAAGGGATCAAGACCAATGTCACCCTGATCTTCTCCACCGCCCAGGCATTATTGGCCGCCAGCGCCGGCGCTACTTACGTCAGCCCGTTTGTCGGCCGTTTGGACGATATCGGCGAGACCGGGATCAGCCTGATTCAGGAGCTGAGCGAGGTCTTCACCATCCAGAAGATTCCCACCCAGATCATTGCCGCGAGCATCCGCAATCCGATTCATGTCATCGAGGCCGCCAAAGCCGGGGCGCAGATCGCGACTGTGCCCTATCAAGTCTTATTGCAGCTGATCAAGCATCCGCTGACCGATGCCGGAATCGCCAAGTTCTTGAAGGATTGGGAAGGGCTGAAGAAGTAAGCTTTCGAAGTGACCAAGATGATAAAATGCGCCATGCCGGATCCGTTCCCCCTTATATCGGGGATAGCGTTCGGTATGGCGCTTTTTATTATCGGCGGTCTTTATTTCCCCTCGACAAAATCGGCCCGGTAGGGGTTGAAGGTATCGAGCAGGATCCCTTTTTGCAGACAGGTGCAACCGTGGATCACATTGGGGTGCTTGTAAAGGGTATCGCCTTTCCGGACAATGCTTTTCACGCCGCCGATCTCGAACTCGAACTCGCCTTCCAGGACATAGGTGAGCTGGGTGTGGGGGTGGCTGTGGAGCGCGCCGACGGCCCCCTGCTCAAAGTGGACCTCCGCCATCATCAGTTGGTCGCCGTAGGCCAGCACCTTGCGCCGGACGCCTTCACCGGCCGGTTCAGACTGGCACTCCGCGGCATAAACAAACGCTTGGTTCATCATCGCTATTGAATCCTCCCCTGTCGAAACGGGCATTGCTGGCGCCGGCGCGGCGGCGCGACTTTTGCAACACCATCGGTTACCTCCATCATAACATATTTTGGCTCCCTGCGGCGGGGAATCATAACGCCGGGTCCGGCGTTATGATTCTTCCGTAATCGCTCGTTGAAATCAACCGGTTTGGGATATCCTATGGCTAGCGAGGCCGAATAGGCCGGTTTGACGCAAATCGCGCTTCTATTGGGCCGCGCCCGGCATAAACATGGATAGGCTGAGAGAACGGGGAAGGGCTATCGCCCGGGCCGTCCCTTTTCAAAAATAACGAGGGCCGGGAGGGACAATCGCTTGAAAGGGTTTTTGGAAGGGAAAACCATCCTGATCATGGGAGTGCGCAACCGCTGGAGCATCGCCTGGGCGATCGCCCAAAGCGCGGCGGAGGAGGGCGCCGCTCTCGTCTTCACCGTCCAGAGCGGGCGGGAGCTGGAGCAAACGGCCGAGCTCGTCAGGGACTTGGGGGACTATCCGGTCCTGGAGTGCGATGTCGGCTCCGACGATAGCATCCAAAGCTCCTTTGAGGAGCTGCGGCGGCGATCGGGCGTCATCCATGGCCTGGTCCATGCCATCGCCCACGCCCGCAGCGAGGATCTGGAGGGTGATTTCATCGCCACGACTCGGGAGGGTTTCGCCCACGCGCTGAATGTCAGCGCCTATTCCCTGATCGCGGTCAGCCGGGCGGCCCGCGGGCTGATGAGCGGGGGCGGGGCGATCGTGACCCTCTCCTATATCGGCGCCGAGCGGGTCGTTCCCGGCTACAAGGTGATGGGCGTGGCCAAGGCGGCGTTGGAAGCCACCGTCCGTTACCTCGCCAGCGAGCTCGGGAGCAGCTCGGTCCGGGTGAACGCCATCTCCGCCGGACCGATCAAAACTTTGTCCGCCAAAGGGATCCCCAACTTCGGCAATTTGCTGGAGACTGCGGCCGGGCAGAATCCGCTGCGGCGGGCCGTCGACCGGAGCGACATCGCCGGAACGGCCCTGTATCTGTTGAGCGACGCGTCCGCCGGCGTCACCGGCGAAGTGATCCACGTGGACGCCGGGTATCACATCATGGGCGTGTGAGCCTCATGCGGCCGTCCCCGGATATTCCGCCGGTCCCGGCGCAGGGCTACGGGCCACTCCCGGCCGGGCTTCCGGGACGGAAGCGCTCGCTGCCATGGTTCCGGATCGAGCGTTTGGAATTGAAGATCGATCTCCGGTGATTCCGGCTCTTGCTTTTGTGAAAGAAGATCCTGCTGGGGTGATTCCGGATCGATCTTCTGTGAATAACGATCGATCTTTTGTGAATAAAGATCGATCGTTTGTGGATCAAGCGCTTGCTTCTGTGAATCAAGATCCTGCTTTTGCGAATCCAGATCGATCGTTTGTGGATGAAGCACTTCCTTTTGTGACGCAAGGAAATAGAGCAACGGCCGCCGCTCATTCTGTTGCGGCGTCGGGAGAAGCGGCGGCCGGAGCGAGGCAGCGGAGCGGATTCCGGGCTTATGTGACGTTCCCCAATAAAATTGCTAATCAAGAAATTGCACCCAGCCGATCATGAAACCGTCTGAAATGCTATAATATATCATATCTTTACAAAGAGCCGTGATAATCCGGCTAAAAAAGCCGGAAGGTCACGGCGATTGCCTGAAGCAAGTGATAAAGTCGTTTTCGAAATCTTTTTGCAAGCTGCTTACCATTTCGAAAGACTTTATCACCTGGCTTACAAAGAGCCGGGATAATCCGGCTAAAAAAGCCGGAAAGTCACGGCGATTGCTATGAAGCAAGTGATAAAGTCGTTTTCGAAATCTTTTGCAAGCTGATTACCGTTTCGAAAGACTTTATCACCTGGCCTTTCAAAACGGCATTGTCTTGCCAAGGATGAAACAATGAAAGATGCCGCGAATCCCGGGGCGCGTCGGGGTTGCGGCACCATAGGAGTGACATCATGCGGAATATGCAGCGGATGATCGGTCTGGCCTGGCTCGGAATCTGGATCGTTTTGATGGCCGGTTATTGGCCGGCCGAGGCCGGCGCGGCGGCCCGGCCGGAGATCAGGGCCCTCTGGGTGGACGCTTTCCATGACGGCGCCAAATCACCGGCCCAGATCGACCGGCTGATTCAGGACGCGGTCCAAGCCAACATCAATACCCTCATCGTCCAGGTGCGCCGCAGGGGAGATGCGTACTATCACTACAGCATCGAGCCGCGCACCGAGGATCCGGAGCTGATGCCCGGTTTCGACGCGCTGCAATACCTGATCCGTAAGGCCCACGCCCGTCAGCTCGAGGTCCATGCCTGGCTGAATACCCTGGTGGCCTGGAATAGCCCCACGCCGCCCCGGGATCCCAATCACGTCTGGAACCTGCACGGGCCCAAGGCCGCCGGGGACGCCGACTGGGTCTCGTACTACCGGACCTACAACGCGGCCGACCGGAGCTGGTCGGATCAATTGACTCCTTCGTATTACCTGGATCCCGGCAACCCGGCCGCGGTGGACTACACCGCCGCGGTATACCTGAACGTGGTGAAAAACTACGATGTGGACGGCATTCATCTCGACTACACCCGCTACGCCGGGCTGGGTTGGGGCTATAACCCGACCAGCGTGAACCGGTATAACGCCTGGCGCGGCACCAGCGGCTTGCCGGCGCCCGACGATCCCCAGTGGCAGCAATGGCGCCGCGAGCAGACCGCCGCTCTGATTCGCAAAGTGTATCTGCAAGCGATCGCCCTGAAGCCCCGGCTCAAAGTCTCTTCGGCCGTTATCGCCTGGGGGGACGGGCCGGGGGACTGGCAAAAATCCCGGGCCTACAGCGAGGTTTCCCAGGACTGGCGCGGCTGGCTCGAGGAAGGAATCATCGACCTGGTGATGCCGATGAATTATTTCCGGGAGTGGGGCACGCAGCAACTTTGGTACAACAAATGGATCGAGTGGCAAAAGGATTGCCCCTATGGCCGGCGGATCGTGATTGGCCCGGGCATCTACATGCAATACATCGAAGATACGCTGGCCCAGATCCGCCGGGCCCAGGCCCCTTCGGCCCGGGGGAATTACGCGGCCGGCGTGGTGTTGTATGCCTACGGTTCCACCAACGTCTACAGCAACGATGACTACCGGAATCCGGCGGCCGCGGGGAGCCTGCCGCGCCAGCCCTATCAATACCTGCCCCAGAGCAACGACTGGCTCTTCCGGCTGCTCTCCGCCAAGGGAGGCTATTGGGAGCCGGTGCAGCAGCGCTTCGTCGCCACCGAACCGGTCTTTGCCGCGCCGGCGGCCGTTCCCGATCTGCCCTGGAAGTCCCACCCGACGCGGGGCTTTCTGATGGGGGTGGTGACCGGACCGGACGGCGCCAGGCCCGACCGCTGGCGGGTGACGGTGGAATCCCGCGCCCGCTGGGGCCGAGCGCCCGAAATAAGCCGGACCGTATCCACCGATGGCAGCGGCTGGTACGGCCTGGCGGGACTGCCGCCCGGCCGCTACCGCGTCACGGCGGAGCCGGCGGGGGCGGGCAAAGCCGCGGTGCGCAAGGTCCTGATCCAGGCGGGCCGCGTCACCGAGGCTGACCTGACGATCGACGCCGCGCCTTGACAGCTTCGAAAAAATTTGAGGATTGGGGCGCAGGAAAGGGTATGGGATATTGATTTCATCCGTGCCGTGTGGTATAATACGAAAGAGGAATTTTTTGCTTCGATTGGGTCCAAAGAACCATTGCCTCTGAGAGGTCTTTGGGAAACCCGATCATCGAACTGAATATCGGTCATAAACGCTGAATCCAGAGATGGAGCGGAAGAACCAATTTTTGGGGTGAGTCCCGGCTTTGCCGGGTAGGGTTAGCTTTCGACCCGAATCCGTCAGCTAATTTCGTAAGCGTTGAAAGAGAAGGTGAATGGCTGCTTGATTTGTCATACCCTTTTTTCAACGCTGCGGATGGTTGGCCATCGGTGGCATTTTTATTTGAAGGAGGGGATTTTATGACTCGAGTATGCTTAGTGGGATTGGGCAGAACCGGGATTGAGGTTGCCAAGGCGATCATGGAACAAAAGGATCTGCGGCTGGTTTCGGCTATCTCCAGCCCCAACAGCCGCAAGATTGGGAAGGATCTGGGAGAGATCCTGGGCTGCCCGGCGACGGGTGTTATCGTCCAGGGTCCGGACCAGATCGAGCCGATCGTCTTCCAATCCCGTCCCGATGTGGTGGTGGATTTCACCAACCCCGCCGCCACGGTCAGGAACTCCAAGCTATTTTCCAAAATGAAAGTGAATATCGTGGTCGGAACCACCGGCTTTTCCAAAATCGCCATGTATAAGCTGTACGTCCTGACCAAGAAGTACCATAACGCCATCCTGTATGCTCCCAACATTACCCTCGGCGTCAATGTCATGATGCTGTTGACCAATTTGGCAGCCAACATGCTCAACAACTACGACTTCCAGATCACCGAGATCCACCATAAACATAAAAAAGACGCGCCGTCGGGCACGGCTGTGAAAATCGCCAAAGAGATCGAGAAAGGCTTGGCTGCCTCGGGCCTGCCCGAAACGGCCGACGTTCCGATTCAGGCGATCCGCGCCGGCGGCGTGGTCGGCAAACACGAGGTCCTGATCGTCGGCGAAAACGACCGCATCGAGATCTCCCACGAATCCTTCTCGCGCAAAGCCTTCGCCTTGGGCGCGATCAAGGGGATCCGCTTCATTCAGGGGAAATCCGGTTATTTTGAGATGAACGATGTGCTGAATCTGCAGAAGGTCCTCGGCGACTACCTGGCGAAGGAGAAGTTCCGCAACAAGCGGCAACCGCTGTACCGTATGAACAGCGCCGCGAATTAAGGCTTGCGATGGGGGATCCGCTGGGAGCGGGACCGTGAAAAAGGGCTGCGACCGAAAGGGTGCAGCCCTTTTTTAAAAAGATCCTGCAGCAAGGGGCGGGGAGCCGGACCCGCCGGCTAACCGGCAGGGGTGGCGGCATCGTGGGGCGGCTGGGGATCCCGCCAGTAGCGCCGCGCCGTGTTCAAAAAGGACCGCAGCGCCGGCGAGAGCCATTTGTCCTTATGATGGAGCAACTGTACACTGTAACCGGGAACGGGCCCCGCCCAAGATAGCGCCCGGATCCGCCCCTCCGCCAGTTCCGCGGCGACGCTGAACTGCGGCAGCATTGCGACGCCCATGCCGATCATGATCAGCTGCTTGATCGCTTCGATGCTGCTGGCCTCCAATAAGGAGAGGGGCGTCACCCGGAAATCTTGCAGGATTTTGGTGACGGTCGCCCGGTAGCTGCAGCCCGGCTCGGTCAGGATCAGGCAGCTCTCGCCCAGGTCTTCCGGGCGGACCCGGCTCTTCCGGGCCAGCGGGTGATCGGGAGCCGCCAGAAAGAGCATGGTCTCGGCGGAAAGCTCCTCGACGATCAGGTCGGCGTCGGCGGTCCGTTCGCTGATGATCAGGCCGACATCCAGCCCGTTGTCGCGGAGCGCCTCCCGGACGGCGCCGCAGTTGGCGAACTTTAGGGCCAGCTCCACTTGGGGAAAGACGGCCCGGTACGTCCGGAGCAAACCCGGCAACCGGTAAGTTCCCAGCGATTCCCCGGTGCCGATGGTCAGCGTGCCTTGGGGAACATCGGGATGCGCGGCGATCTCCAGGGCCTCTGCGACGAGCCTGGTCACCTGCTCGGCGTAGGGCAATAGGGCGCGGCCCGGCCCGGTCAGGCGGATCGTATGCCCGAGCCGTTCGAAGAGCCTCACTCCCAGCTCGTTCTCCAGGGCTTGAATATGGCTGGTGATGGTCGACTGGGCATAGCCCAGT
Source organism: Hydrogenispora ethanolica (assembly GCF_004340685.1). Classification (NCBI taxonomy): domain Bacteria; kingdom Bacillati; phylum Bacillota; genus Hydrogenispora; species Hydrogenispora ethanolica. The sequence continues at coordinate 123,646 of NZ_SLUN01000003.1, forward strand.
TCCTCCGCGGCCTGCACGAAGCTGGCCAGGCGGGCGATGGTTGTAAAGGTCTTGAGCTGGCGAACCTCCATGAACGATCTCCTCCCGATTCGAAGACTGTGAATGTTTCGTTCGAATCATTCAATTTTCCGAAACTCCATTTCTATGATAAGCTAAAACTGTGGAAAAAACCATACGGAGTGAAGGAAGGGATCGCGATGAAAACCAAAAAGATTCTGCTTTTACTGGCCAAAGGATTTGAAGCGTATGAGGCGAGCGTCTTTACGGATGTGCTGGGCTGGAACAGGCTGGAGGGGGACGGGACGACCGAGGTGGTCGCTTGCGGGCTGCACCAAGCGCTCCGCTGCACCTGGAATTTTACGGTCATCCCCGAAATGCTCCTGTCCGAAGTGGACCCGGCAGGCTTTGATGCGCTGGCCATTCCGGGAGGATTCGAGGAAGCCGGTTTTTATGAGGACGCTTACAGCGACGAATTTACGCAGTTGATTCAAGCCTTCGACCGGGCCGGGAAACCGATCGCCGCGGTCTGCGTGGGTGCCTTGGCGGTCGGCAAAAGCGGCGTTTTGCGCGGCCGCCGCGGGACCACCTACCATTTGAAGAATGGCCTGCGGCGCGCACAATTGGCCGGCTTCGGCGTCCAGGTGGTGGATGAGCTTTTGGTCCGCGACGGGAACATCATCACCTCATCCTGCCCCGCCACAGCCTTGGATGTCGCCTTCACCCTGCTGGAGATGCTGACCTCCGCCGAGAACCGCCGGGCGGTTCAGGAACGGATGGGTTTCTAGAAGCCATGTGATAAAGTCTCTTTTTAGTTCGACTCGACTTGTCAACAGATTTAAAGCGACTTTATCCCTTGCTTCTCTGAGCTTTTGTGAACGCCCCGACCTTCGGACGGGGTTTATCACAACGCTTCTAGAAGCCATGTGATAAAGTCCTCAAATTCGGAAATCACTCTTTCAAAGGATTAAAAATCGACTTTATCACTTGCTTTTCTGAGCTTTTGTGTTCACCCTGGCCTTCGGCCGGGGTTTATCACAACGCTTCTAGATCGTAGTGGGCAAAAAAGCAAAGCTTCAGGCATCATGAAGGCGCAGGGCTGCATTTTTCGAGGAATGGCAGCCCTGTTTCAGGCGGCGGGTCCGGGACTCGTTTCACCCCCGACCACGGGAGGAAGAAGCCCGCGCGGCGGGGGCAAAACGTGTCTTCATCCTCTATCATCCGCACTGGAGAGGGAATAAACTATAGCAACGAGGCATCCCGGAAAATGCGTTGCAACCATGACCGGAAGCCGACAAATCCTAGAGGATGAAACGCATGGCTCATTCGCGGAATTGCCCGTATTGCGGCAAAGCGACCCTGAATTATTTTGAAAGAACGCCGACCACCTGTGTGCTGGCGTGCCCGGGATGCCGGAGCCTGTTTCCGGTGAGAACGACCTGGGGGATCGCCCAGGAGTTGATTCTGGCCGGGATTACGGTCTTCACCGGAATCATCAGCATTATCGCTTTTTTTGGCATCCGGAGCATGGATGATCTGCGTTTTTGAGCGGGTTACGGCCGCGGAACCCGGTTGATCGATTGCGGTTTCTTCATGGACTGGCTTGGGGCGATTGTCGAGGCAAGTTGTCAGGCGGCCCGATGATTCCCGGGGCCGGGCGGGTGCGCCGGTGAACCCTGTTCGGCCGGAAGGAGGCCAAGCCCCGCCTCCCCACGAAGTCCGGACGGGAATATTTTTCGCTGGTTTCACTTATCCTATATTTCGGGGAATGCCGCTCCAATCGTGAGCAGAACGAAACCATCACAATGGAGGCAATATGGTCATTTATGAGGAAAAGCAGCGCAGGATCGCCGAGGGGCTCGACTGTGGCGCGAAGCTTTCCCAGTGGAAAGATTGGCGGTGGCAGTTGGCGCATTCCATCCGGGATATTCCCACTTTCGAACGGCTGACCGGCATTTCGTTTGACAGCGAAACCCGGCTCCAGCTCGAAAAGACCGTAGCCAAATTCCCCATCTCGATCACGCCGTATTATCTGTCCCTGATCGAAACCGCGGACTACCGGAACGATCCCATCTATAAACAGGCATTTCCCGATCCCGGCGAATTAACGGTCCAGCAATGGGAGATGTCCGATCCGCTGGCCGAGGAGACGGACAGCCCTGTGCCAGGGATCACCCACCGCTATCCGGACCGGGTCCTCTTTCACATCAGCAATCTTTGCGCCATGTACTGCCGGCATTGCACCCGCAAAAGAAAGGTGGGCGACATCGACTGCATCCCCGGCCGGGACGAATTGACCAAGGGGATCGACTATATCCGCAGCCATCCCGAGGTGCGGGATGTCCTCCTGTCCGGCGGGGACCCGTTTTTACTCTCCGATGAATATCTGGACTGGATTCTCGGCGAGATCCGGGGGATCCCCCATGTGGAAGTGGTGCGCATCGGGACCCGGACGCCGGTGGTGATGCCGTTCCGGATCACCGGCGGCTTGACCGAGGTCATCCGGAAGTACCATCCGGTCTGGGTCAACACCCATTTCAACCACCCGCGGGAGCTTACTCCCTCGGCCATGGAAGCTTTGCGGAAACTGGCGGACGCGGGGATCCCGCTGGGGAATCAGACCGTTTTGCTGGCCGGGGTCAATGATTGCCCCCGGATCATCAAAAAACTCGTCCACAAGCTGGTGCAAAACCGGGTCCGCCCCTACTATCTGTACCAGTGCGATTTATCGGAGGGCTTATCGCATTTCCGGACGCCGGTGGGCAAAGGGATCGAGATCATGGAGAGCCTCATCGGCCATACCAGCGGTTTTGCGGTTCCGACCTATGTCATCGACGCCCCGGGGGGCGGCGGCAAGATCCCGGTGCTGCCCAATTACCTGCTCTCCTGGTCCGTCCATAAGGTCGTTCTCCGCAATTTCGAGGGAGTCATCACCACCTACACCGAGCCGAAGCATTATCAAAACACCTTCTGCGATAACAACTGCCAGGACTGCCACCTGCAATTGAAACTGGAGAACGCCGACGAATTCAAGGCCGTGGGCATTGAGAGCCTGTTGTCGGATTCGGATGAGACCAACACCCTGATCCCCCAGAACATCCCCAGGATCGAGCGGAGAGAGCGGTGAGCGATATCCTCGCCAGGCTCGGCGACAGCCTCATCCAGCACGGGAAACACAACGACCGGGTGTATCTCATGAAGCTGAGCCCCGGCGATTACCCGGCGATCCTCTCCGGCATTGAGGAACTGGTCGCGGAGCACCGTTACACCAAAGTCTTTGCGAAGGTGCCGGAGTCCTGCGCCGAGGAGTTCCTCCGGCACGGCTACCAAATTGAAGCCCAGGTGCCCGATTTTTACTGGGGAAAGATCCGTGCCCTTTTCCTGGCCAAGTATTATTCGGAATCCCGCAAAGCATTCCCGGAACAAGAGCTCCAAAACGTGCGGGAGCTCGTTCGAACGACCGCGGCGCGGCGGGAGGTCCCGGAGCCCGGGCCCTTCCGCGTAGCACCCATGGCGGAACCCGACGCCGCGGCGATGGCCGAACTATACCGGAGGGTCTTTCCGAGCTACCCGTTTCCCATCGACCGTCCGGAATACTTGCGCGAGACGATGGCCGGCGAGACCTTCTATTTCGGCATCCGCGACTGCGGCCGCTTGATCGCGCTTTCCTCCGCCGAAACGGACCGGGAGTATCTCAACGCGGAAATGACCGACTTCGCGGTGTTGCCGGAGTACCGGGGAAGCGGGTTGGCAGGGTTGTTGCTGCGGCAGATGGAAGAAGCCGCGCAGAGGCTGGGGATCAAAACCGCCTATACCATTGCCCGTCTGAAGTCGGCCGGGATGAATGTGACCTTCCTGAAGTCCGGCTACAGCTATACCGGAACGCTGATTAACAATACCCAGATCGCCGGCGGCTTCGAAAGCATGAATGTGCTTTACAAAAAGCTGGCGGAGTGACGGGTGGATGAGCCCCGGCCGCTTGCCTCAGGAATTCTCGGGTCCGCGATACGCTTCCCAGACGCATCCGGTCAGCCGCATTTCCGTAAATACCGCGTGAAAGCTCGATTGCAACGGACTGCAAGCATAGATCCCCAGGTTCACCGCGTCCTGTCCCGCGCTGAAGTGAAAAATCCTCATTTGGGCAAATCCTTCTCCATCCAGTGAGTTTTCCACCCGGAAATCCGCGCCTCTGCGGCTGAGCCGGTAAACCATCTGCCGGATGCCCGCCGGGATATCGGCCGTCGCCCAATCGGAATAGCCTTGGTTTGTCACCACGCTGCCCAGCCGTTGATAGGTTTCATTTTCGTATTCAATGGAAGCCTTAAACCAGTTGTCGCTGTTTTGATACAAGATGATCCCGCATTGATCGTATTGCGTTTTCGAATCGAACTGGGTTTTGACGGTGAAGGAAAAATCCTCCGCCACCGGCATCACCAGGGTGTGGGCATTGTCGTTGCGAAACCCGTAGTAGGTCCGCTGCCAATAATCGGTCCCGGGCTCGGTGGTGATTTCGATCCGCTCGTCGGTCACGCTAAATTGGCGGGGCGGATGAATCCAATGCAGTTTTGCGGCTTGAAATTCCATGATCAGCGCTCCTTCAAATAATACTTGCAAAGACAGGCGAAATACGATAAGTTAGTGGTAATTATTGGGTGAGTTACAAGTTGATTGTAAGGCCTCTGGAATGAAAGCGCAAGGATGAATTGCAATGATACGTCGCCGAAGGAGCGGGGAAATGAACGTCCCCGGAGACAAGGACCGAGCGACGCTCAGAAAGGCGGTTTTTGGTTTGCCGGAAATCGATTACAAAGAATGGTATGACCGGGTGGGCGCGCAAATCGGCTGGGATTTCGGCGGCATCCGCTGCCGGGTGGAGAATGCCGCCTGGGATTTTTATGAGGTAGTCGCAAAGTACTGCGACGGGCGAACGGTGCTGCTGGATATCGGCTGCGGCGGCGGAGAAAAGCTCATCGGGCTCGCCGCGAAGGTGTTTCTTCTGATCGGGATCGATGCCTCGGCCGCGATGATTCAAGCCGCCCAAAATAACCTGTTGCAAACAGGCCTCGCGAATGTGAGATTTTTTCAGATGCGCGCCCAAGGCTTGATGTTCCCGGACGGGTTTTTTCAGTGCGTCTCCTGCCGGCATTGCAGCTTCGACGCCGGCGAAGTGGCGCGGGTATTAGCGAAAGACGGAGTGTTCCTGACCCAGCAGGTCAGTGAGGGGGATAAACTGAATATCAAGCGGGCCTTTGGACGCGGCCAAAACTATGGACAACCGGATGGGACGCAAAAGGCGGCGTATGAGAGAGAGCTAAAGCAGGCCGGTTTCCGGGAGGTTCAAGCTTTGGAGTATGATGCGGCGGAGTATTACCAAACCGCCGGGGATTTGCTTTTTTTATTGAAGCATGCGCCGATCGTTCCGGACTTCGGAGAAGTTCCGGGAGATTGGGAAATCTTCCGGCGGCTGGTGGCGGAATTCCAAACCGGGAAAGGGATTTACACCAACGCCAGGCGATATCTGTTCATCGCGCGAAAATAGCCTGCGTTATAAATGATGGGTTAAGCCGTTTATTTCGGGAAGGAGGAGTTGGGGATGGGCAAGCAGTTTTGGGTGGCGCTCCTGCTGGGTGCGGCGGTGCTGGCCGGTTTGAACGGGTTCGGGCCCGGGGCCGGCGCCGCGGGGAAGGATGAAGGGGCCCCGCCGGGGCTGCGCGACGTGGTCAGCCGGAAGGGTCTGCCGCTAAATATCGGCGCGGCGGTGGGAACCGCCTTTTACGGGGGCCCGGATTCCCAAACCTACCGGGAGGTTCTGAAACGCCAATTCAATATGGTCGTCTGCGAGAATGAAATGAAATTTGAGAACATTCAACCGCTGCCGGGTTACTTTGATTTTGAGAAGGGCGACGCCCTGCTGGCCTTCGCCGCGGCCAACGGGATGAAAATGCGCGGCCACACTCTGATCTGGCACCAGCAGAATCCGCTGTGGCTCATGCAAGGGAGCTGGACCCGGGAGACCCTGCTGGCGGTGATGAGGGAGCACATCCAAACCGTGATGCGGCATTACCGGGGGCGGATCGCCGAATGGGACGTCGCCAACGAGTGTATTGATGACGGCCCCGGCCACGGGCTCCGCAAGACCGTCTGGGCGGAGGTCATCGGCCCGGACTATCTCGATTGGGCGTTTCGTTACGCCAGGGAGGCGGACCCGGACGCGCTGCTCTTTTATAACGACTACGGCGCCGAGCCGGAGAATGCCAAATCCGACGCAGTGTATCGGCTGGTCAAGGGAATGAAGCAGCGGGGGGTCCCCATCGACGGCGTGGGGCTGCAATGCCATTTTCACAATGACGAATTGGGTCCGGCGCAATTGGCGGCCATCGCCGGGAACATCAAGCGCTTCACGGAGTTGGGGCTGAAAGTGGCCGTCACCGAGCTGGATATCCGCATCCGCAAACCCGCGGCCGCGCGGGACTACGCCGTCCAGGCCGAGAACTACCGGCAAATGATCCGGCTTTTCCGGTCCAACCCGGATTGTTCCACCTTCATGATGTGGGGCTTCAGCGACCGATACTCCTGGATTCCCCAGTTCTTTACCGATTGCGACGACGCCTTGATCTTGGACCGCAATTTCGAACCCAAGCCCGCCTATGCCGCGCTCCGGGGCGAATTGGAGCGGTAGCGGGACGGAGAGCGATTAATTCAATTCGATACGAGGAATATGAGGATGAATCACCAAAGTGCCCGGCTGCTGTACCGGGAGTTCACGGAAACGGATTTCCAGCGGTTTTATTCGGTCTTTTCCAACGAGCGGGTCATGCGCTATGCGCTGATGGACCCTTTCCGCAGCGCGGAGGAGATCCGGCCCTATTTCGCTTAATGCAACGGCATTATTGGAATCACATGATTTGCGAAAAAACGGTGAAGCGTTCGTTATTTTCGCAAATCATATCCATCAAGGATTAATGCCGTTACATATAGGTGCTCGCCCATAACGCCACCGCCGAAAACCGTCCGGCCTTCGAGTACGGGGTCTTTTCGGCCTCGGACGCAGGCTTCATCGGCTTCGTCGACATCGAGATCCAGCAGCAAAACGCCTGGGGCGCTGCGGCGAGATCGGCTATTTCCTGCTGCCGGAGTTCTGGGGGCAGGGCTATGCCACCGAGATCGCCGGGATGCTGCTGGCGATCTGCTTTATCCAGCTGGGGCTGCACCGGGTTACCGCCCGCTGCAATGCGAGGAACCTATCCTCCGAAAGAGTGATGCAAAAAGCGGGCATGGTTAAGGAAGGGGAATTTCGGAAAGCCCGCTTTAAAAACGGCGGCTGGGACGATGAATGCCATTACGGTATTTTGAAAGAAGAGTGGCAAGCGTGGGGCAATTCTGACGGAAGAATGCGGCTGGGAAATGGTCTGGCGGCTCATCGTTCTTAAGGGAAACGGATAGGGTGATGAGCTTCTGAATTACATCATTTAGAATGATGTTACGGAAATTGGCAGGAGGATGGACGAAAATAGGCGAATTCAGGTGAGAATGGAATGTTGCCGTGTTGGGCGCCGCAAGCAGCGGCCCGGTTTGGGTGCGGGATGGAGGAGGTTATGGAAGCGAATCTGTATGAGGATGCCCATGTCTATGACGTACTTTTCGGAGCGGCGGTTTCCCAACCGGAGCTTGATTTTTATTCTTTTTTCATCCGGCAATTCGGCGAACCGGCCTTGGAGCTCGCCTGTGGAACCGGCCGGATCACGACGGCGCTGGCGCAGTCGGGTTTGGATCTCCATGGTCTAGACCTCTCCCCGGCCATGCTGGAGCACGCCCGTCAAAAGGCGCAAGCGGCGGGAAAGGACATTCCCTTTTACTGCGCCGACATGCGGGATTTCGCCATCGGGAGGCGGTTCGGGTTTATCTTTATCCCTTGCCAATCCTTTCAACACTTGCATACCCGAAAGGACGTCGAAGGGTGTTTGGCGGCAGTCCGTGACCATCTGTTGCCGGGCGGCGCGTTTTTGATCCAGGTCTTTAATCCCTACCCGCCGCTGCTGGCGTCCGACCCAACGCGCCGGATCCCAACCAGCCGGGAGATATTATTGGGACGGGCAGACGGGGGAACGGTATTACGCCGAGTATCAGAACCGTTACGACGCCGCGAGCCAAATCCTCCATGCCACCTATTTTTATCATACGGACGCCGACCCGATTGAGAAAAGTTTCCAACTGGCGATGCGGCAGTTTTTCCCCCAGGAGCTGGATGCGCTACTGGAGTATAATGGCTGGACGATTCTGGCCAAGTATGGGGATGAGCGATTTACTCCGTTTGCGGAAAAACCCTTTTATCAAAACGTGTTGTGCGGTCTGAAACGGGAATCATTCAATCCGCGGTATTGAATCGAAGGAGGACTCTCATGCGCATAAAAACGATTTTTCTGGTCTTGATGCTGCTTTTTGCCGTTTCTTCCCCGAGTTTGGCCGCAGGCGCCCCGCTGGATTACGATTTTCGGAATACCTGTTGGGGAATGTCCAAAGCGGAGGTGGCTAGCCATGAATCATTGGCGCCCTTGGATCTGGGCGGCGGCGAACTGGCCTACCTGACGACCATCGACGGCAAAAACTGCCTTCTTTTCTATTCGTTTCACGAGGATCGGCTGTACTTGGGCGGTTATCTGTTTTTGGTTGAGCATACCAACCCGAACGATTACATCTCGGACTATAACAGCCTCAAGCAACTGTTGGACAAAAAATACGGTGAGGCCGGGCAGTCGGGCATGGACTGGCGGAACGATCATTACCGCGAAAACCAAAACGAATGGGGCCGGGCGGTCAGTCTGGGACATCTCTTGTATTATTCCATTTGGGAGACTCCGCGAACCGAAATTACCATGGGGCTCAGCGGCGAAAACCATGATGTCAAGCTGATGATCGGCTATGAAAGCAAGGAATATGGCCCGGAGGCGGCTTCGCGGCGGGACGAGGCGACAATCAAAGACTTATAAAGAGAATTCGCGGACCAGACCCGCCGAAGCGAAACCGGCATACTCCCCCGACAGGGCTCATATATACTCTCAGCTTTCGCGATTCAAATTTATCAGTAAACCCTTGAAGTCATAATGACAAGAAGTCATCTTTACATAATAAGTAACTGGGCTTCCATGTAAAAAGTAAGCAAAGATATAAGCGACTGAGGGTCGATGGGGACTATTCCTGCCCCCACACCCCCAGGACCAAAGGGTGTAGTAGGACACCCTTTGGAATCCGCCCAGTTGGAACCCAGGTTCCAACGCCTCCTAATTCATCCGGGGTTCTAGCATGTCGCCGCCATCCATGGCATTTCGACTGGCAACTAAGTGGAGGCTTCCGCCGACGACCGCAGTTTTTCATCCGAGAAAAGATGCGTCGTCCGCCTTCTTCCCTGAAGGCGGGTACTGTTTCGAAAGAAAACGGCTGCAATCGATATTTGAGTTTAATGAGAATCCGAAAAAGACGAATGATAAAACGGCGCCGCTTCTTTTCCTGGAATGAAAAACAGCGGTCGAGAACGGGAGCCTTAACCTGGTTGCCAGGCAGAAGGCCATGGATGGCGAAGGCATTCAAGAATTGCGATAATGAGGCTTGGAATCCGGAGGTTCTCAGCGACAGGAAAGTCGCAAAGATGAGGCCCCATGGATGGATAAGGATGAAAACGGTTTTTTTGGATACTTTTTCGCTGGTGCAATCTGACGGGTTTGTTGCCGGGTATGGCGAGCCGGAAATAACGGTTTGATAAAAAGAGTGGAAACGTCATTTATCGAAATTTGGGACGAGGAGCGCGACGATATGATGGACGACCCAAAATCATTATGGAATGCGCGGCAGACCCGTCTGCGGGAGCTGCTCGGCAAGGCGGATCGCTTCGACGAAGCCATCGCCTTATGCCTGGAGCAGCACGCCATGGTTCATGCCGCGGCGGTGTCGGGGAGCGGCGCGCCGACCTTTGAGGATGAGTTATGGGAGGGGCTGGACGAGACCGTCTTCCGGGCCCTGCCCAGCCCCAAGGATGAAGAGACTATCGCCTGGGGCATCTGGCATATCAGCCGGATCGAGGATATCACCATGAATCTGCTGGTAGCCGGGGAGGAGCAGCTGTTTGACGCCGCCTGGCAGGAACGGCTGCGCGCCGGAGTCCGCGACACCGGCAACGCGATGACCACTGCGGAGATGCTGGCTTTCAGCGCGGCGGTCGACATGACGGAATTGCGCAACTACCGCGGCGCGGTGGGCCGGAAGACCCGCGGCATCATTCGGGGATTGACGGCGCCGGACTTGAAACGCAAAGTGAACCCCGCCGCGTTGCAGCGGATTCTGGATGAAGGGGCGGTGTTGGATGTCCCCGACGCCCGGTGGCTGATCGATTTCTGGGGCCGCAAGAACGTGGCCGGCCTGTTGTTGATGCCCGCCACCCGCCATCCGCTGGTCCACCTCAACGAGGCCCTGCGGGTCAAGGCCAAGTGCCGTTCCGGCCGCGTCGGCCCCAAAACCCGACTCACCCCCTGAGTCTCACTCAGCCGGTAGCAACTCATGAAACTGCCCCCTCTCTGCTTCGATGCTCCACTGGAAGCGGTTCAGCAGCGAGGGGGACCATGCTCGAAGCTTGCTTTTCGTTTCAAAATGTTACGAAAACCCCGGTAAAACAAGGTTCCCCTTTCGCTTCCTGAACTGGCTTACTTCAAAGAGATCGGGTTTGAGGAGCTGAAAGAGCTCATTTTGCGAGTGACGGATCTCTTTGGGTGACTGAAAGAGCTCATTCAGTCGCTCAATAAGCTCATTTTGTGGAAAAAGAGTTCTTTCAGTCGTTCAACAAGCTCTTTTTGTGAATAAGTAAGCTGTTTTTGTGGATAAACAGATCCGTTCAATGGGGTTAACGGTTTTGGCTGTGGATAAGTCGGGAAAGTGCAGTTAAAAGGAAAGATGGGATGGGTGTAAACCTCAACCCTGAACCATGATTCAAAGGATTAAAGGATGAGCATGATTTAAAATCGTTGCAAAAAAGGATGTCCGCCTATTCTCACTTTGTCACAGCTTAAGTATTTGGAAATTTTAGAAAATTAGTGGAAGTGGGCGAAGAGTAAATTGTCTGAACCAGGATTCGTCAAGATTTTGCGGATTAAAAGGACGAGAACGTGGTGCTATTGGATGTTTTAATCCTTAAATCCGGGAAATCCCGATTAATCCTGGTTCAGACGATGATTCTCTGTTTTTACGGAGTCTCCTGAGGTAGGCTCGTTACTTAACTTTGGGGCAAAGAGTTTGGAGTTTAAAAGGTTGTTCAAACGTAACGTTTGATGCTTTAAAAACCCTCCCCTGGTCCACCTCAACAAGGCCAAGTGCGCTCCGGGCGTGCCAAAGCCGGTTCATGGGAAACGCGATGCTTCGCCGCGCCATCCCTTCTCTTACCGGAACATGGCGATGAAGGAGTCGAACAGGACCCTGACGTCAAACTGCCCCGGGTAGATGGGAGGAATCTCCTTGTCCAGCCCGAGCAGGGTGTAAACCGCCGTCTGGGCCGAACGGACCGAGTATTCCACCGTAAAGACGACATCGTCGGGGATCTCGCAGAACTGGCCGATAAAAGCGAGATTGGTCGAGCCCGGCGGGACCACCGGCGGCCGGTCCTGGCGGGAGCGGGCCAAAAACTGGCTGGTGATGAAGGGCATCAGGCACGGGATGCAGTTGGAGGTCTTCAGGATCAGCGGCAGCTGGGCGGTGAAGCGAAGCTGGCTGCAGAGCTCGGTCAGGATCTCTGCGCCGCTGCACTCGGTCATCTTTTTCTGCACAAAATTGCCCGGTTCATTGGGGAACAGGCCATAGCCCCAGAAAACCCGGACGTCTTCCGGCTGGTTGATAAAATGGGGCTGATAGGCCAGGACGATCGACATCAGCCAGTTCGATTCCTTGAAGGTGACCAGCGCCCCGGTACCGGGCGGATTGCCGGAGAAGTCCTCCATCAATTGAAAGAAAGCCGGGTCGTGGCAGGTGACGGTGAACGATTCCCACAAGGACTCCGGAATATGGTCGGCGAATACGCCAGGGTCGCCCAGGCCCGGCTGCTTGTTGGCGATATTCTCCCAGAGCCGCCAGGAGCTGCCTTTGCCGTCCGGCCGGGGCGGGGCGGACATCGACCCGAGGCTGGAGCCTTCCACCATCGAGCCGTTGGTGACGAAGACCAGGTCGCCGGGATGAATGGCAATCTCCCGGCGTTCCCCGTCGCGGGTGCAGTGCAGCCGGGTGACGGTATACTCGGTTTTGGACGGCTTAAAGTCCAGATCCTCGACCCGCGTGCTCATTTCCAGCCGCACGCCGTGCGCCTTGAGCCATTTCAACAGCGGCAGCACCAGCGAGTCGTATTGATTGTACGGAGTGCGGCGCACCCCGGCCAGGGTATGGATGCGGGGGAATTCATGGATGAAGCGGTGCAGATAGCGTTTGAACTCGATCAGACTGTGCCAGGGCTGAAAGGCAAAGGTCGTCGCCCACATATACCAGAAGTTGGTGGTGAAGAAGGCCGGTCCGAACCACTGGTTGATCCGGGCGGGTCCCAGCGAATCTTCGGGCACGGCCATCAATTTCGCCAGTTCCAGCCGGTCCTGATTGGAAAAACCCATCGACGACACATCGACAATGGCGCCGTTGCCGTCTACCAGCCGGGCGCGGGCCCTGGTCCGGATCTTGCGGTTGAAGGCCACGATCTCGTCGCGCACGCTCCGGTCGGGATCCTGCAGCGAAGGGATGGTCTTCAAGAGATCCCAGGTACATTCGTAAGTCTCGTCATTCAGCATCCGGCCGCCCCGGATGACATACCCCGTCTCGGGGCTGCCGACGCCATCCAGCCCGCCGCCGCTGATCTTCAACTCCTCCAGAATATGGATGTTGGCGCCGGGCATATGGCCGTCCCGGATCAGAAAAGCCGCTCCGGCCAGCGCGGCGATGCCGCCCCCGATAAAATAGGCCTGGAGCGTCCGGCGATCCGTTACCGTCGCTTCTCTTGTCTGCTCCGTCTCCAACTGCGATTTCCTCCCTTAGTGCCTCTTTCCCAGATATTATGGGGAAGATCCGGTCCGGCTATTCTCAAAGTCGCGGCGGCAGCCGCAGCGGGGCGGATAGGCCGCGGTTTGAAGAGCTTCCGCGCTTCAATAAATTTTAATAAATGTTTAAAACAGTCAGTGGATTCCGGGCGCCATGCCGAAAAACCGGGGTCCCGCCCGGTTTTGGGCCGCGCTGCGGTCCGATTTCGGGGCGGAATTGGCTATTGACAGCAAACACATGTTCGTTTACAGTAGAGGGGATAAGTTTTCACCAAAAAAATCACTTCATGCTAAGTTCAGGAAAAATTTCCGGTTGCGGAGGCAAACTATCAGGAATGCAAATCGCCGTGCAGAAATTGATTTCATCCTATCGATACGTAACCGGGCATGCACTGGAGGACCATGGCGTTGTCAAGCAATAATATCATCATTAAAGGGGCTCGTGAACACAACCTCAAAAATATCGATTTGGAGATTCCCCGCGACAAACTGGTGGTTTTCACCGGCTTGTCGGGTTCGGGCAAATCCTCGCTGGCCTTTGACACCATCTACGCCGAGGGCCAGCGCCGCTACGTCGAATCGCTCTCGGCCTATGCCCGGCAGTTCCTGGGCCAGATGGACAAACCGGATGTGGACTCCATCGAAGGGCTCTCCCCGGCCATCTCCATCGACCAGAAGACCACCAGCCACAATCCCCGGTCGACGGTGGGGACGGTCACCGAGATCTATGACTACCTGCGGCTGCTCTACGCGCGGATCGGCCATCCGCATTGTCCCAATTGCCACCAGCCCATCACCCAGCAGACGGTGGAGCAGATCGTCGATCAGGTGATGGCGCTGCCGGAAGGGACCAAGTTCATGGTCCTGGCCCCGGTGGTGCGGCGGCGCAAGGGCGAATACGACAAGCTCTTCGAGGACTTCCGGAAGGACGGCTTCGTGCGGGTCCGGGTCGATGGCGAGATCCGCGATCTGAGCGAGAACTTCGCCCTGGAGAAGTACAAGCAGCATACCATCGAGGTGGTGGTCGACCGCCTGGTCCGCAAGCCCGATCTGGGGCAGCGGCTCTCCGACTCGGTGGAGTTGGCGCTGAAGCTCGCCAAGGGATTGGTCACCATCCTGACCACCGACGGCGCGGAATCCCTGTACAGCGAGAAGTTCGCCTGCCCGGACTGCGGTTTCAGCTTCGAGGAACTGACGCCGCGGATGTTCTCTTTCAACAGCCCCTACGGCGCCTGCCCCGAATGCTCGGGGCTGGGCATGAAGATGGAGATCGATCCCGAGCTGGTGATCGACAAGGAGCGCACCCTCAACGAGGGCGGCATCAAAGTCTGGAGTTCGGATCAGGATTCATGGTCGCTCCAGTATTTGCAGGCCGTCGCCAAACATTTCAAGATCGATCCCAATAAGCCCCTGAAACAGCTCACCCCGAAACAGTTGGACGTGCTGCTCTACGGGACGCGCGGCGAGAAGATCGAAATCTCCTACCAGGGGCAGAACCGGGAGTTCAAGCACCAGGCGGCCTTCGAAGGGGTCGCCAACAACCTGGAGCGGCGTTACCGCGAGACCAACTCCGAATATATGCGGCGCGAGATCGAACGTTACATGAGGGTGAAGGCCTGCGCCGCCTGCCAGGGGACCCGGTTGAAGAAAGAAAGCCTGTCGGTGCTGATCGGCGGCCTCAATATCAGCCAGTTGACGGCCAAATCGATCCTGGACGCCCGGGATTTCCTGGGAGAGCTGCAGTTGTCCGAGCGGGAGAGCGCCATCGCCCGTCTGATTTTGAAGGAGATCAACGTGCGGCTGGGTTTCCTGATCAATGTCGGACTGGACTATCTGACCCTGGACCGGACCGCCGGAACGCTCTCCGGCGGCGAGGCGCAACGGATCCGCTTGGCCACGCAGATCGGCTCGTCGCTGGTGGGCGTGCTCTATATCCTGGATGAACCCAGCATCGGACTGCACCAGCGGGACAACCAGCGCCTGATCGACACCCTCAAGGGCCTGCGCGATCTGGGCAACACCATCGTCGTGGTGGAACACGACGAAGACATGATCCGCCAGGCCGACTACGTGGTGGACATCGGGCCTGGGGCCGGGGTGCACGGCGGCTGGGTCGTGGCAGCCGGCGAGCTGGACGAGATCATGAAGGAGCCGCACTCGCTGACCGGGCAATACCTCTCCGGGACCAAACGGATCGAGCTGCCCAAAGCGCGCCGGAAGCCCAATGGAAAGTACCTGGAAGTGAAAGGCGCGCGGGAGCACAACCTGAAGGGGATCGACGTCAAAGTGCCGCTGGGACTGTTCGTCTGCGTCACCGGAGTCTCCGGCTCCGGCAAGAGCACCCTGGTCAATGATATTCTGTACCCGGTGGCGGCGACCAAGCTGAACAAGGCGACCACCTTGGACGCCGGTACCCACGACCAGATTCTCGGGTTGGAGCATCTGGAGAAGGTCATCGCCATCGATCAGTCGCCCATCGGCCGGACGCCCCGTTCCAACCCGGCCACTTACACCGGGGTCTTCGACCCCATCCGGGAGCTCTTCGCCGAGACCCCCGAGGCCAAGATGCGCGGCTACACCCTGGGCCGCTTCTCCTTCAACGTCAAGGGCGGCCGCTGCGAAGCCTGCGCCGGGGACGGCATCATCAAGATCGAGATGCACTTCCTGCCCGACGTCTACGTGCCCTGCGAGGTCTGCAAGGGGAAACGCTACAACCGCGAGACGCTGGAGGTCAAATACAAGGGCAAGACCATTTCGGAAGTACTGGAGATGACCGTCGAGGAGGCGCTGGACTTCTTCTACAATATTCCCAAGGTCAAGCGGAAGCTGCAGACCCTGCACGATGTGGGACTGGACTATGTCAAGCTCGGCCAGCCGGCGACCACTCTCTCCGGCGGCGAGGCGCAACGGGTGAAGCTCGCCACCGAACTGTCGCGCCGTTCCAACGGCAAGACCCTCTATATCCTGGATGAGCCGACCACCGGCCTCCATTTCGCCGACACCCACAAGCTGCTCGATGTGTTGCAGCGGCTGGTGGAAGCGGGGGATACGGTGCTGGTGATCGAGCATAATCTGGATGTAATTAAAACCGCCGACTACCTGATCGACCTCGGCCCCGAGGGCGGCGAACGGGGCGGCCGGGTGCTGGTGGCCGGGACGCCGGAAGAGATCGTGAAGGAGCCGCGTTCCTATACCGGGCAGTTTTTGAAGCCGCTGTTGAAGCTGAAGAAGTAGGGAGCGCTCATTTCTCCGCTGGGGGCAAAGGGGTTGAACGGACGGAGGTCCCGGGCCGTTCCGCCAGAAAGCGGTGGCTGACCGCGGCTAGCGGCTGTTGGAAGATGATGGCGAAGACCACCGGGATGGCGGTGAGTTCCGGGAAATATTTGAGGGCCATCACCAGTCCGGCGGTGATATTGCGCATGCCGATGGCGAAAAGATAGGTGTTGACCAGTTGCGGCGGTTTCCGGGCCAGCTTGGCGCAGGCATATCCCGCTAAATAGCCGGAGCAAGTCATGATCAGCACCACCAGCAGCACCTTGGCCAGGGCCGATCGGAGCAGATGGAGCGAATCCCAGGCCACGGCCAGATTGATGCTGACCACCAGGCCCAGCAGCAGTTTGGTGGTGGGGCCGGTGACGAATTTATACTGGCGATGGATCCGGCCGCCGCTAGCATCATGCAGCCCCATGCCGAGCAGGGTCGGCAGGACGATCATCCAGGCCAGGCCGATCATCAATTGCGCCACGTCGAACTTGACGCTCTGGCCGAGCGCCAGCAGCATGATCGCCGGGACCACCAGCGGCGACAGCACGGTGTCGGCGACCACCGCCGTCAGACCGAGCGCGGCATTCCCGCCCGAGATGCTGATCCAGATCGAGGAGGCCACCCCGATCGGCACGGCGGTCCCCAGAATCACCCCGGCCTGCAACAAAGGTTCCCCCGGCAGCAGGGTCCGGGCCAGCAAGGTGGCGAGCAACGGCAGCGCGATATGGAGCATCCCGATGATCGTCAGCAGCGGTCCGGGCGTTTTCACGGCCTTTTTAAAATCGGCGCTGCTGCAGTTGACGGCCACCGCGAAGGTCATATAAAAGAAGAGGTAGGGAACCAGCGGCTTCAGCACGACCATCTGATCGTGAAAGAGCGCTCCGGCCAACAGTCCCGAACCGACCACCAGAATCATCCGGTTCTCCAGAAACTGATTGAAACGAATTCCCCGCTTCATGATTCCCCACGGTTTCATCCCTGATCCTCCCCGAGCTTCCCGTCATTCCTTCGGTAATTCGGGGTTTTTCCGCTGATCCCTGTTTTTGGGGCGAAAAACATTGGCGATCGCTTGCTGCCGCTCCCTCATTTTGCCGTGCCGGAACGGCCGATAATATTGTATAATACCAAGTAAGCCCCGGCTATCCGGCGACCGGACTGTCGCCGGACCGGAAGCCGATCCAAAACTGCAGAGGAATGGGTGCGATGGTCACTGCGGAAGATCTAAAGATTCTCCCCGATAAACCCGGGGTTTATATGATGAAGGACAGCGCCGGCAAGATCATTTACGTGGGCAAGGCGGTTTCGCTGAGAAATAGGGTGCGCTCGTATTTCCAGGCTTCCCGCAATCTGAATCCGCGGATCCAGTCCATGGTCAACCTGGTGGACCGGGTCGAATACATCACCACCAACTCCGAGGTGGAGGCCCTGGTCCTCGAATGCAACCTCATCAAGCAAGAGCGGCCCAAGTACAATGTGCGGCTGCGCGACGACAAGCAATATCCCTGGGTCAAAATCACGATGGCCGAGAGCTATCCCCAGGTCTATATCACCCGCCAGGTCCGGCAGGACGGCAGCAAATATTATGGCCCCTATACCAACGTCAGCGCCTTGCGGGATACTTTCCGGCTGTTGCGGCAGCTTTTCCCGTTGCGGGGTTGCCGGTACAACCTGGACGAGGAGCGGATCGAACGGCCCTGCCTCAACTATCATATCCGGCGCTGTTTGGCGCCCTGCACCGGCCTGGTCCCCAAGGAGACCTACCGCGAGCTCATCCAGCAGGTCTGTCTGTTTCTGGAAGGCCGCCAGGAGGAGCTCGTCGAAAAACTCCGCCACGAGATGGGCGAGGCCGCCGCCCGGCAGGAGTATGAACGGGCGGCCCAACTCCGGGACCGGCTGCGCGACGTCCAGAATGTGCTGGAACGGCAGAAGGTGGTCTCCGACGCCCGGGAGGACACCGACATCTTCGGGATCGCCCAGGACCCGAGCGGCAGTACGGTCCAGGTCTTTCAGGTGCGCGGCGGCAAGCTGGTCGGCAGGGAGTACTTTCAATTGGCCCAGGGTGACGAGACCCCCCCGGCCGAAGTGCTGGAGGCCTTCATCACCCAGTACTACGATGGCTCGGGCTTCATTCCCAAGGAACTTTGGCTGCCCTGCCCGCTGGAGGGGATGAAGACGGTGGCCGAGTGGCTGGCCGGCCAGCGCGGCAACAAGGTCAACCTGCTGGTGCCCCAGAAGGGCGAAAAGGCCCAACTAGTCAAGATGGCCGCCGAGAATGCCCAGATCCTGCTGGAGCAGGAACGGAACCGGGAGAAACAGCGCGAAAACTTCATCCAGGACACGCTGGATGAGCTCCAGCGCGAGCTGTTCCTGGAGAAACCGCCGCTCAGGATCGAGGGCTTCGATATCTCCAATACCCAGGGGCAGCAGGCCGTGGCTTCGATGGTGGTCTTCGAGAACGGGCTGGCCAAGGGGAGCGAATACCGCCGCTTCCGGATCCGGACCGTGGAAGGGCCCAATGACTTCGCCATGATGCAGGAGGCGCTGCGGCGGCGCTTCCGGCGCGGCCTGGAGGAGCGGCAGAACCTTCAGACCGAGGGGGGCAAGTTCGCCAAATTCCCCGACCTGCTGCTGATCGACGGCGGCAAGGGACAGCTCTCGGCGGTGAGTGAAGTCCTGGCCGAACTGGGCCTGGAGCACCTGCCCCGCATCGGCCTGGCCAAACAGGAAGAAGAGATCTACCTGCCGGACCGGGAGGAACCGGTGCGGCTGTCGCGCCGCTCGGAAGCGTTAAAACTCTTGCAGCGGGTACGGGACGAGGCGCACCGGTTCGCCATCACCTATCACAAATCGCTGCGCGATCAACGGACGGTGGCCTCGAGCCTGGATCTGGTCACCGGGATCGGGCCCAAAAAGAAGCAGGCGCTATTGAAGCATTTCGGTTCGGTGAAGCGGATCCGCGAAGCATCGCTGGAAGAGCTGATGCGGGTCGAGGGGATCAACGCCAAGCTGGCCGAGAGCATCAAGGAACAGTTGGAACTGGTATAACAGAGGTTTTGATTATCAGTTAGCTCCGCTCACTCACGGAAGGGATCGAAGGATAAGTCATGACGTCTATAGTCCTAACCCTTGGCCCTTCCCGAATCTGGAAGGGGAACCACCGGGCTTCGGGGCCCAAAAGCCTTTGAGCTGCGGAGAATGGTGGTTACTCTCCCCGATTCGGGGAGAGCCAAGAGAGAGGAGAAGGGCTAGACTTAATCCCTATCATGCTTAGTACTTTCTTGCGGATTTAACTTTATAATCATTACAGAGGTTATGAGCGGAGGTTTCCGGATTCATGAAATTTCGACCCTGCATTGATTTGCACTGCGGCAAGGTGAAACAGATCGTCGGCGGCACGCTGGCCGACGATGCCGCGGGACTGGTGGAGAACTTCGTCTCCGACCGCGGCGCCGCCTACTATGCGGCGCTCTTTCGGGCGGACGGGCTGACCGGCGGCCATGTCATCATGCTGGGGCCGGGCAACGAGGACGAGGCCCGCCGGGCGCTTGAGACGTATCCCGGCGGCTTGCAGATCGGCGGCGGCATCACCGCGGCCAATGCCCGCTCTTACCTGGAAGGGGGCGCCAGCCACGTGATCGTTACGTCCTATGTCTTCCAGGACGGCGATATCCGTTTCGACAAACTGCGGGAACTGGTGGCGGCGGTGGGCAAGGAGCGGCTGGTGCTGGACCTGAGTTGCCGGGCCAAAGATGGAACCTATTACGTGGTCACCAACCGCTGGCAGCAATTCACCGGCTGCGAGGTGAACCGGGCCAACCTGGCGGAGCTCTCCCGCTACTGCGCTGAGTTTTTGATCCATGGCGTCGATGTCGAGGGCCAGTGCCGCGGGGTGGCGGCGGATCTCGTGACCAAGCTGGGACAGTGGGTCGAGATTCCGACCACCTATGCCGGAGGGGCCCGTTCCCTGGCCGACCTGGAGCTGGTCAACCGGCTGGGGAACGGCCGGCTGGATCTGACCATCGGCAGCAGCCTGGATATCTTCGGCGGCCCGCTTTCCTACCGCGCAGTGGCGGACTGGCGGCCTCCGGCCGGGGCAAGGTGAGCGCCCATGCAGCCGGAAACGATCCGTTTTTTTGAGGAATTATCGGGCAATGCCTGGCCGGGGTTGCAGACCGTCATGGACGACGGCTGGCTGATCCGCTTTGCCGCGGGCTATACCCGGCGGGCCAACGCGGTGTTGCCATTGTACCCGGGAACCCGGGAATGCCCGGCCAAGATCGAACGCTGCGAACGCTGGTTCGCCGGCCAAGGCTTGCCGGCAGTCTTCAAGATGACCCCCGCCGCCCGGCCGGAGGAGCTGGAACGGTTGTTGGCGGAACGGGGCTATGCCTATCGGGCCCCCACCAGTTTGCAAACGCTGGAGCTCGGCTCCGCGCCCGGGCCGCTGCCGCCGGGACTGACGGTGGAGCGCGCGGTGACCGAGGGGTGGCTGGATGAGTATTGCCGCTTCAACGGCGTGGCAGAGCGCGACCGGCCGGTGTTGTGCCGGATCCTCGCGGCCATTGTCCCGGAGCGTCTCCTGGTGACGCTGGCCGTGGACGGACGGGCCGTCGCCTGCGGGATGATCGTGGTCGAGCGGGGCTGGTGCGGGCTGTTCGATGTGGTGGTCGATCCCGAACGGCGGGGCAGGGGCCACGGCCACCAATTGATCCGGGCCCTGCTGGCGCTGGGAAAACAGCGGGGAGCGGAACGGGCGTACCTGCAAGTGATGGCGGAGAATGGGCCGGCCTTGCAACTCTACGCCAAACACGGCTTCAGGGAAGAGTATCTGTACTGGTACCGGATCAAAGAAAATTGCTGAGAAAAACAGCCGCGCGGCAGATGGTTCGCCACCTTCCGCTCAAGCTACCGGCCGGAAAAGGGCCGGTTTTTGTTTGGCCGGCGGGATTTGTGTTTCGGGTCCGCCGGATAAAGAATGACTTTTCCGGGAAGGTTCTGGCCGAAATCTACCGAATACTTTCCAAGACCGGTCATATACTGAAGGAGACACCGCTCCCGGATTCCGGTGCGGAGCCGGAATCCGGGAGCGGCGGTTCGTCCGGTAAAGAGGCGGGAGGCGAATGGACATGCGGTTGGGGCAATGGACGGCGATTTTCATGGTATGCTGGGGGCTGGTTTGCGGCGGGGCCGCGGCCGCCCGGGGCGACAGCCCGGCCGCCGGGGCGAGACTGTCGTATCATTTGCCGCCCGTCGGGCAGATCACGACCCTGCTTCACTGGGAGTCCCGGGTGACCCAGACGGAATCGGGCCGGACCGCAGTCCGGGACCTCGCGGCCGATCTGCGGCTGGATTGCAGCATTCTCAAACCCGCTAAGGCGGGTGGGGCGCTTTGCCGGATCCGGGTGACTGAGGTGTCAGTCCGGGAACGGACTCCTTTTGAGGATAACGAAGCTTCGGCGTCGCGGGTCAGCGGCATGCTTTCGGCGGAAGCCGGAGGGCTGGCCCAATTGGCCGGCCTGGTCTTTACGATCGAGATCCCGCCGTCGGGGGCGGCGCGACTGGTGGCCGAGGAGCCCCGGAACGAAGGCCTGGCCAAACTGGATCCGGGGAAGTTGGAGACCATGGATGGGCTGGCGCTGCTGACGCTGCTGTTCGCCGCGGAGAACAATCCCTGGAAAGAAACGCTCCAGGAATTGCTGGTCCAGTTGTTCAATTTTTGGCCGCAACGCGAGGCGATCGCAGCGGGCGACAGCTGGAAGGCCGATCTGGATCTGCCTTTCGTCCGGCTGCCGTTGCGGGGCGAGGTCCAAACGGCCGTGGTCGCCCTGGGGCCGGAGACGGTGGAGCTGAAGGCCAGCGCGCCCCTGGCGCAGGAGCTGGAGAAGAATGATGGCGGCCAGGTGGGCGGCGCTCCGGGGAGCTTCGGCAGCGTGTATTATCAACTCCGGGGCGGCCTGGACGGGCGATTGCAGATCGCCGCCCAAAGCGGGTGGCTGCGGCAGGCCGCTTTTAACGCCCGGCTGACCGGCGAGGTCCGGCGGAGCGGCGGAGCGGTCCCCGTCACGCTGACGATCCGCTTCGAATGGCAAACCGTGGACGGGATCTGAGGAAAGTGGGGATGGCCATGAAATTTTTGCGCCCCGCGGCGCTGGCCGGGTTGCTTTTGCTGCTGTTGACAGCGGCCGGACCGGGCCAGTGCGCGGAACAGTTTCGTTTGAACCGGCAGTACCGGCCCGGCGATCATTACAATATGAAGGTTTATTCCCACTATCAAATCACCCAGCAGACTCCCGAGGGGACGCTGGAGATGGCCATGGTCTATGGCTACGGATTTGACTTCGAGACGCTGTCCGTCGACAAAAGGCGCAATTCGGTCAACCGGATCCGGCTTCATTCCATGCTGCTGCGGCTGAACACGCCCCTCGGCACGCTGCTGGATTTCGATTCCACCGACCCCTTCCGGCGGGAGACGGAAGAGAACATGATCTACGCCGCCCTGATCGGCTTCGGCTATGAAGTGAAAAGCAACGCGGCCGGCAGAGTGACCTCAGTCAAGGGGATCAAGGAAATGCTCAAAAAACTCGACCGGACCCTGCCCGACAGCACCAAAAAGAAAGAGGCCCTCAAAAATCTGAAAGAGCAATTCAATTACCAGTCCATGGCCGGGGTGGCGGATAATCTGAGCCTCTATCCGGCCCATCCGGTGGCGGTGGGCGAATCCTGGCAAGGGATCAACCGTTTTATGGCCAGCGGCGTGCTGATGATGAGCGAGGATCGCTATGAGATCCTGGAGCGCCGCGACGGCCGGGTCCGGATCGGGGTGACTTCGACCGTCAAGCCCGGGCTGACCAATGGCCCCAGAAACATGGAGATCGGCGGCAGGCAGTGGGGCGAGATCGAGATCCTCGAAGCCAACGGCTGGGTGAACCGCCTGCATTTGCGGCAGCAGATCTCCGGGAGCCCGGCGGGGTCCGCCCCTGACGCGCCGGGTCAATTTCAGATGCAGGGCACCGTGATCCTCGAACCCTTCCCGGAATGACCGGGCAATGTCATCAAGTGATGATTACATAGTTTGGAATTTGGTTTCAACGGCGCCTACCCTGTAGACGGTATGCGGGCCAACCGGGGCATGAATGCCCCGGCTACAAGGTGTAAGTCCGAGCCAGGACGGCTAAAGGCAAGCGGCCAGGGATGGCATTACGCGCAGCTCCCTTCCGTGGCTAATTTTCAGCAGCATAGTTTATCCCGCGTTTTTTAGGGCCTCTCAAGGTCCTTACGCCTTGTAGCCGGGTGATTTATCGCCCGGTCGGCGTTTAATTCGTCAGCTAACCTTTACCACGATAGCTTGATGACATCGGAATGACCGGGAGCGCCGTCCCGTCCCGCCGGATGCCAACGATTATCGGGGACGGGATGGCAGGAGATCGGCGGCGGGCAGCGAAATCTTTGCGGCGATCAATTTTTTGAGCGAATCCGGGGGGGCCGCGCTGGAATAGCAATGACGGCCGCCGGATCAGCGGACATCATGGGAGGCGTTGTGCTTGCGAGTGTTAAAAATGGCCTGGGTGGCGGCTTTGCTCCTGGGGATGCTGGCCGGGCCGGTGTGGGGAATGGACCGGGCCGAGCTGGCGCGGCGGCTGCAACCGGGGATGAACTATCATTACCGGATCGGCGCCGAGTACCGGCTGACCGATTCCGGGAACGAACTGTCGGTCCGGTTCGGCTTCGGCATCGGAATGGAAGTGCTGGAGGTGGATGGCGCCGGGAACGCGCTGGCCAGGATCGGGCTCCATTCGCTGACGGTGCGGATGGCCGGCCCGGCCGGTCCGATGCTGGATTTTGACTCGGCCCAGCCGCTACAGCCGGCCAACCCGGCCCACCGGATCCTGGCTGCCTTGCCGGGACTCAGCTATACCGTGCGTTTCGCGCCCTCCGGACAAGTCCTGGAGGTCAAAGGGCTCGACGAATCCATCCGGCAGCTCAATCAGAAGCTGCCCAATCTGCCCGAGAAGAAAATGCTGCTGCAAAACATCCAGGCGCGGCTGGCCTTCACCACCCTGCTGGGCATGGCGGTCAACCCCGACTTGTTGCCGGCGGAGCCGGTGGGGGTCGGCGACTCCTGGCAGGGCTCAAGCGTCCTGGAATACCTCGGCATGACCCTGACCGCGGACGACCGCTTCCAACTGGCCGAGCTGAACGAGGCCAACGCCTTGATCCGGGTCGACTCGACGCTCCGGCCGGTGCAGGCCGGCGGCGAGCAATTCACCGGCCGGCAGCAGGGGGAGATCCGGATCGACACCGCCACCGGCTGGCCGGTCAGCCTCCGGCTGGAGCAGGAGTTTGCCGCCACCGCGACCCAGGATGGCAAACAGGTCGTGATGAAGGGACTGACGACGCTGGAGCCGTTTTGAATTGACGGCGGGCCCCCATTTCATTTCAAGGAGGAAACCCGATGATACGCTGCATGGCGGTTGATCTGGACGATACGTTGTTGCGGAGCGATCTGACCCTTTCGGACGGGGATAAGGGGGCGATCCGCCGGGCCATCGCCGCCGGAGTGAAGGTGTTGATCGCTTCGGGCCGGATGATCCGGGCGATGCGTCCCTATGTCGAAGAGCTGGAACTGGATGTGCCGTTGATCGCTTATAACGGGGCGCTGATCCAGGAGGCCGTCTCCGGCCGGGTGCTCTATCAGCGGCCGGTGCCGCCGGAAGAGGCGCGGCGCTTGATCGATCTGTTCCGGGAGGCCGGCATCCATCTTAACGCCTACATCCGCGACGAGCTTTACATGGACCGGCTGACGGTCTGGGGCGAGCGCTATGCCGTCAATGCCGGCGTGGAGCCGCATCCGGTGGGAGACCTGAAGCAGTTCCTGGAGGAGCCTTCCCCCAAGCTGCTCGGCGTGGGTGAGCCGGAGGCGATCGACCGGATCCAGGAGCGGCTGCGGCTGGAGTTCGGCGCGCGGCTGCAATTTGTGAAGTCCAAACCGACCTATCTGGAGATCCTGGCCCCGGGCGTCTCCAAGGGGCTGGCCCTGGCCGAACTGGCCGGCCTGTGGGGGCTGGACCGGAGCGAGGTGATGGCGGTCGGGGACGCCCCCAACGATCTGTCGATGATCGAATGGGCCGGCGTCGGGGTGGCCATCGGCAATGCCTGGCCCGGGGTGAAGGAACGGGCCGACCTGGTGGTGGCAGACCATGACCATGACGGCGTGGCCGAGGCGATCCGCCGGGCAATATTCGGAGAACCAAGCTAATCCGCAATGGCAATGATTTTGCGAGCCACGGGCGTCAAGCGCCGGTGGCTTTTTGTTTCCTGCCCTCCGTTAACAGAACGGAGTATCGGGCAGTTTACGGAAGTGGAGAGGGAGCCCGCGGCAACGAAGCGCGGCCTCGAATCCGCAAGGGCCGGCGGCGCTGGAGCGGGGGAACGGAGAAGCCGGTTTTCGGCGGCGGCTTGGAGGGGAGGAGCGGGGCCGAGAGGCGGATGTCCCGTGCTGACGGGGCCCGCGCCGTCCCCGCCATCAGCGCGTTATGTTAAGGTAGACCGTAATGCCAGTTTTCATAATTGGGGGGAGCCGCTGCTTTTTAAGTCGTCCGGATGGGTCCGGCAATTCGCCGGAGCTCCGTTGGGGCCACAGGGGTTGAGCGGTCTTCGCCCCGCTGCGGGCGGGCAGGGCCCGGCTTTGCTCAAGCCGTGCCTTCCCCCGGGTGACTCCCGCCCGCCGCCGGGCCGGCCTCCTCCGGGAACGGGCGGGGGATGCCCGGCTTCGGGGCGGTGATGCCCCGGGGAAGGCGGAGCGTCTCTCCTTTGGGGCGGTAGTTGCTCCGGGACGGGCAGCGGTCTCCTCTCTAGAAGCCATGGGATAAAGTCTCTTTCCAACCGATTCAGCCTGAAAAAGTTTAAAAATCGACTTTATCCCTTGCTTCTCTGAGCTTTTGTGTTCACCCTGACCTTCGGAAAAGGTTTATCACAACGCTTTGGGAGACGCCCGGAAATGATCATTGCAGGGTGGTTTTTGCAGGAACGGCATAGTATAATGAAACCATGGAGGCGTTGCCCATGGATGCAATCAGAAATATCATCGGGGATACCACCCAGGATTATCATCAAAAGCGAAGCAGTCTCGCCGCGGCGGCGGAGAATGCCCTGCCATATCCGGAGCTCAGCGAGGCGGCCCGGGAATACCTGGCCGCCAAGGTCATCTGCGACATCAATGAAGGCCATGCGCCGTATCGGCCCCGTTACATTCTGCCCGATTATCAGAAATTCATCGCGCACGGCAGCGCGTATCTGAATCTGGAAGCGCCGCGCGATCTCTGGGAGGCCGTCAACGGCCTGCTCATCCTCTACCGTTATGTCCCGTCGATCACCGGCTATCCGGTGTATCTGGGCCAGATCGACGAGTTGTTGGAGCCCTTCGCGGCCGAGGCCGGCGAGCGGGAGCTGGAAAAACTGCTCCGGCTGTACCTCGTCCAAGTGGACCGGACCCTGCCCGATGCCTTTGTGCATCTGAATATCGGCCCGGCGGACACCCGGACCGGCCGGATGCTGCTAAAGCTCGAACGGGAGCTGCGGCAGGCCGTCCCCAACCTGTCGCTGAAATACCTTCCCGGAACGACCGGACCGGAGTTTACCCGCCTGGCCGTGGAAACCGCGGTGGCCATCGGCAAGCCTTATTTTGTGAACCACGCGGAGCTGGTCTCGGTCTGGGGGGAGCGCTACGGGATCGCCAGTTGCTACAATACGCTGAAGATCGGCGGCGGCAGTTACACGCTGGTCCGCTTGAACCTGAAAGAAGTGGCCGGCCGTTCCGCCGGTTACCGGGACTTCCTGGAGCGGCAGCTGCCCGAGGCGGTGCGGCTGCAGTGCGAGATCATCAACCGCCGCAACCGCTTCATCGTCGAGGAGGCCAAGTTCTTTGAGAGCTCGTTCCTGGCCCGGGAAGGCCTGATCGAGCGGAGCAGCTTCACCGCCATGGCCGGCGTCTTCGGGATGTATGAGGCGGTGGAGTCGCTCAGCGGCGGCGGCCGGATGGGCTTTGACCGGGCGGCGGACGAGATGGCGGTAGCCATCGCCGGCCGGCTGCGGGAACTGGTCCGTTCCCACCCGGGGGCCTATTGCGAAGGCACGGGCGGCCGGATCGGCTTCCACGCCCAGTCGGGGATCGACAGCGACATCGATGTGACCGCCGGGGTGCGGATCAAAATCGGCGCCGAGCCGCCGCTCTTTGATCAGCTGCGCCTGGCCGGGAGGCTCCATCCCTTCTTTGACACCGGGATCAGCGACATCACCCTCTTTGACCGGACCGCGGAGGGGAATCCCGCCGGAGTCCAGAAGATCATCGACGGCGCCATGGCGAGCGGGGTCCGGATCATGGCTGTCAACCGCGCCGATTCCGAATTGGTCCGGATCACCGGATACCTGGTGAAACGGGCCGACATCGAGCGTTATTTCCGGGGCGAGCCGCTCCGCGAAGGCACGGTACGGCTGGGAGCCGAGAGCGTCCGGAACAACCGGGTGCTGGAACGGGCGGTCCGCGGCTTCTAGGGAGCCTTTGGACGGAATCGCTCACTGATGGACTTCGTTCCCGGGGCCGGCCGTTGGGGTGGCTCTCGGAATACCTTTGAGGATGTTTGCGCCATGAAGGCATGGGTCAATAAAATTATACCGAGTACCTTGATCGATGGCCCCGGAAGTCGGATGGCCATCTTTTTGCAAGGCTGCAATATGCGCTGTCTCTATTGTCATAATCCCGAGACGCAACAGCGCTGCAACCACTGCGGAAGCTGCGTCGCTGTCTGCCCGGCCGGGGCCTTGTCCCGGGCCGGGTCGGAGGTGATCCACCGGCCCGACCTGTGTCTGGCCTGCGATCGTTGCCTGGCGGCGTGCCCCCGTTATTCCTCGCCGAAATGCCGCCCGATGGAGGAGGAAGAACTCTACCGGCGGATTGTGGCGGATGCCGCCTTCCTGGACGGCGTGACCGTCTCCGGCGGCGAAGCCAGCCTCCAGGCGGAATTTCTCCACCGGCTCTTCCGGCGGATCAAGGGAAATACCGGGTTGACCACTTTCCTGGATACCAACGGCACGATGCCGCCTGCTACGGCTCATAAGCTGGCGGAAGTGACGGACGGCTTCATGGTGGATCTGAAAGCGTTCGATCCGGACCTGCATCAGGAGTTGACCGGGGTTTCCAACCGCGCCGTGCTGGAGAATATTCGCTATCTGGCGGAACGGGGGCTTTTATATGAGGTGCGCACCGTGATCGTGCCCGGCTTTACCGACCGGCCCGCGGAGATCGCCGCCATCGCCGGATTGGTCCGCGAGGTCAGCGCGCAGACCCTTTTGAAACTGATCCGTTTCCGCCCCACCGGGGTCCGGACTTTCCTGGCGGAATGTCCGCCCATGGCGGAGGAGGGCTTTGCGGAATTATGCCGGATCGCCGAAACAGTGCTGGGCGGCAGGGTGGTCCGGGTCTAAGGGCGCGGCTCGAATTCAGCGCCAAAAAGTGCTTGGGACATCGGTGGAATGATAGGATTTACTTTTTGCCTACGCGCAATATCCCAATTATGTTAATAAAATGGTATTGGGTAAAGACCCAAATACAAATGTAAAGTGGTGATTCATGTATGTCGAGACATCATCGTCATCATCATCATTGCGACCGGCGCCGTCGCCGGGATTCCGAAGTGTATCTCGCTCTTCCGGTGGGCGGGGTCCAAGATCCTTGCGCATCATTTTTCCCAGGCGCAGTTCATGGAGCCTTTTTAACGACTGGCGCGAGCCCGTTCTGCCCGACGAGCTTTTTCGATCCTTGCCGGTGGCGTTAATCCCTGAATGCTGATTGGTTCAGGGTCATGAGGTTTAGCTTGGCTGTCGGAGATTTAATCAATTCATCATGCCACAAAAATAGAGACGTTGCGCAAACAACGTCTCTATTTTTGTGGGGAAGAATGCGCTGAAAGCCGGGGCTTTTGCTTGCAACCGAATTCATTTCCCTTTTATTTATTGCAAATTGCCGCTGGCAATCGTCTGCTGCAGAAACTGGTTAATCGCCGCGACATCCTGATGCGGGGCGGGCGGAGCCGGTTTATAGTAATTTTTGGTCTGGGCGTACTGGCCGATCTGTTGCTGGGTCTGTTCGCACTGGGCCCGCATCTGGAGCAGGGCCTGACGAATTGCGGGATTGCTGGTTTCGGTGGCAGCCTGGGTGAAGCTGACCGCGCCGGTCTTGGCGATCTCCAAGGCGTCAAGGGTCATTTCCCGATCGGTATACATGATTCTCCTCCTTATTGTACTAAAAATCCCATCAGGGTCCGGACATTGTTATAAGCCTGCTGCGATTCCTGGTTCAACATATTCTGAAGCTGGCTGTCGCTGCAGTTCTGGGCATACAATTTGAACTTTTTGGCATTGACATCCTCGGTGGCAATCAATTCCTTCAGCGTGTTCAATTCCATCTGCGTTACATGGGGCAAATCGGTTCACCTCCCTCCGCGGTATCGGTCCTTCACGGCACCGGGCGGCCGGATTCGTTATCGGAAAGCCTCTTTCGAATCCCACTCGGTATCCCGAAGGACTGAAGATCGGAAAATTAGGAAATCCGGGCTTTCAGCGCGGTTAAACAATTTTGGAACGCACTTATAGTATTTCTATCCGTGGGGAACCCATACCCATTCCTTAACTGGTAAGAGTTGGTCCCGGCGGTAGAAGATACATCACCGCTTTTAGCAGGAAAGTTATTATGAAGCCCGAAGTTTTCATCGGTTGGGAGGTTATGCAGTGAAAAAACTGCTTGCTCTTTTGCTCCTGATCGGCCTGGCCGGGGCTTTTCCTATCCCCGCGGTGGCCCTGCCGGTCCGGTTGGCGGGGAATGATTTCAACCCAATCAATTGGGGCCGGTATCCCCATCAAGGAAGCGGTCTACAGCTGACCACCGCCATTGGCGACCGGATCCACGGCGCGGCGGTGATCGATGGGATTCAAAATTTGGCCGGGGATGGAAATCTGTCAGACTCTTTGAACCGGCTTTCCTTGCGTGAAGCCTATTTGGAGGTCGCGCCCGGCGCGACCGGCCGCACCAGGCTGCGCCTGGGAACGCTGGATATTGAATATTCGCCGTATCTGGCTTCGTTCCAACCCTGGCAGGGACTGGGCCTGTCGGGCTGGGAGCCGGGCGGCGGGGTACGCGCCAATGCTTTCTACTCCTGGAGTGAAAATGTGCCGGTCTGGGGCAGCCGTCTGGATTTTGCTCCGGCTCCGGGGGTCGATCTATCATTGAATCTGATCGGAGATGAGACGGATCTGAACCGTTCCATCGAGGGGGTGGCGCAACCGTTCGATCCGCTGGTGGTCAGTTGGGCCATGGCCCGCAACCGGCAAGGCGCCGGACCCGTCAAATTGGACGCAGTCTACAATGTCAATGAGCGGATCACGCTCCGGAGCGGGTTTCGCTCCTTCCCGACGCTTGAAGAGTTCGATCCCGGCTATCGCGACACGCGGACCGATGACTTCGGCGATCCCGCCAATCCGGTCGATCTTTACCACGGCCAGACCGGATTCAGCGGCGGCGTCACCGTAAAATTGGCCGGATTCAATACCGGTTTCGATCTGGAACGGTACCAGCAGCGAGTGGGAGCGGGGGATGATCCCGGGACGCTTCGCCCCGGTGCGAACCAACGGTACCGTATCTCGTTGACCCGGTCCCATGGTTTGGGTTGGGGAACCTTCTTGGGCGGGTATGCCCGGAGCTATCACCGGGCCGATGGTTGGGAGGAAGTCGGGAATGATTGGAAAGGCGGATTGCGTTTCAACTCACCGCTGCTGCGAGGGTTGGAGGTTGGCGCCGAATTCCGCGCCGCACAGCGCGTAGGCGTTCCGGAACCGGTCTATCGGGCAGTGGGAGTTATCGGCTATGCGCGTTCGGGCCTGCACAGCAAATGGGTTTATAATTTTTATACCGGGGAGACAGCGGCGGAAACGTATGTACAGGTCCGGTTCTGAGCGGCCGGGGACCGCGACGGCGGCGGCGTCCACGGAAGTTTTTCATGTTTTTTAGAAACGGGCGGGTACGCCCGTTTTTGTTATGTTGGGAGATATCTTCTGAAACGTCCGGGGATTCATAACTCGGTATAAGCTTTCATAAGAATAAAGAGAAATCATGGATCATCTTTTGAAGCAGAGTGGGACCGGCTGGTTTTAATAATGCGTTAACCTGGCTTTTCCCGAATTGAAAGGGAATGAAAGAAAAGGCAGGAAATTTTGAAAAAATGTCGAATATATATCTCATCAAAGCAATGCCAAACGATATGTACAGCAAGTCATTGACCGTACTTTAACCGATTGGTTTCTGATAAATACGCTGGGATAGCGCGGTCAGCCTGGAGGTGATTTCCGGAACCGTTCATTTCATAAAAACAGAGATCTTTATTATACCATAAATAATCAATTTGAGGAGGCAAAATTATGGCAAAAGTTATATTTGACCACGTTTCCAAAAAATATTCCGGAAACGTCATGGCAGTGAAAGATGCCAACCTGGAGATTAAGGACAAAGAGTTCGTCGTATTCGTCGGTCCCTCCGGTTGCGGTAAAACCACCTCGCTCCGGATGGTCGCCGGTTTGGAAGAGATCTCCGAAGGCAACATCTACATTGGAGATAACATTGTCAATAATGTTGCGCCGAAAGACCGCGACATCGCGATGGTTTTCCAGAACTATGCCTTGTATCCGCATATGGATGTTTACAACAACATGGCTTTCGGCTTGAAACTCCGCAAATTCCCGAAACCCGAGATTGACCGCCGCGTGAAAGAAGCCGCCAAAATTTTGGGTATCGAAGGCTTGCTCGACCGGAAACCGAAGGCGCTCTCCGGCGGACAAAGACAGCGGGTTGCCTTGGGCCGCGCCATCGTTCGCGAACCGAAGGTCTTCTTGATGGACGAACCGCTCTCCAACTTGGACGCCAAATTACGGGTACAGACCCGCGCCGAGATCAGCAAATTGCACAACCGCCTCCAAACCACCATCATCTATGTTACGCATGACCAGGTGGAAGCGATGACCATGGGCGACCGGATCGTCGTGATGAAAGACGGCATCATTCAACAAGTCGGCGCTCCGCTGGACATTTACGACAACCCGACCAATGTCTTCGTGGCCGGATTCATCGGCACTCCGCCGATGAACTTCCTCGACGGCGTAGTCAAGGAAGTCGGCGGCAAGTTCATCGTCGATATGGGTCCGATCAAAGTGAAAATTCCCGACGGCAAGTTCAAACAGATCCGCGAGTATCTCAACAAGCCGGTTGTCTTCGGTATTCGCCCGGAAGACATCACCGAGAACATCGGTTCGGCTCCGGATGACGAGATCATCGTCGGTACCGTCGACGTTTCCGAATTGCTCGGCGCCGAGGTCAATCTGTATATGTCCGTTGGCGAACTCTCCTTCACCGCTTCGGTCGATTCCCATACCCGCGCCACCGACGGTGAAAAACATCAGGTGGTCTTCAATTCCGAGAAGATCCATCTCTTCGACAAACAGACCGAGAAAGCCATCGTCTGAGTCGTTTCATTGCTTAAACATTCAAAAAAAGGCCCCTTTTGGGGCCTTTTTTGCGTCTAATAACCGATCGGAAACAGCGTGGCGGGCTGGGAATAAAATGTTGTCTGGGACCCAACGGTTACGGCAGGAAACGCCGGTTCCGGGATTGAATACTACCGGATAGGGTATCGAAGGGTGATACGCAAGGGAAAGCTTAGGGGAGGGGCGGTTCAGCCGAATAAGCCGTCTCGGCCGCGGCCGGTTCGACCAGCCCCTGCTTCTGGATTTCGCGCCAGATTCCCTGGCTGATGATGTCGGCCATTTTCATGACCAGACTCAGACGGGTGTTTTGCAGGACCATATACTCCATAAAGCCGCCGACATTCACAATCCCGATAATATGCAGGTTGCCGACGGCCGGCAGATTTTTGTTGACGCCGGTCCCGGGCTGCAATGGACCCTCCTTGATGCTGATATAACCGACGCTTTCGGAACGCCCCAGGCATGCATCCAACGCGATAATGAAAGGGTTCTTAAAATCGTTCTCAATCTGCTGGATAATTTCCTGTAGATTGACGGCGTGAACCGGGTTATCCAAAGTTCCGAAGATATGGGTTTTGCCGAGATTCAGCTGTTGCAGTTTGCTGCCGGTGAGCGGGCCCAAAGAATCGCCGGTAGAACGGTCGGTTCCGATACAAAGAATAATCAGATCGCCGCTTGGATCATATAAATGAGAGAGGAATAAACCTAAATTGGCTTGAAAGACGGCGGCCGCGTTGGGGTGCTCGATATGAATTCGCGAATTGAAATTCAGCAAGTCATTGGAGTCGCCCTTTTTCTTAATGAGCTGGTTCCACATATGAATCCCCTTATCCTATTTTTCTCGAAAAGCCCGCGTTCGCAGCAAACTTTTCAAAATGGGTTAAAGTGCAGGATTGGAGTACTTTTTGAAGCGATAAACTTTCCAGTGCAGTACGGTTTGGCGTCGAATTTGCCTCCGGATTGAAAGGCAGTCAAGTCGCGACGATAGTTTATTTTATGCCCGAGGCCAGCGGAGTATACATCAATCGTTGGTAGAAGGTTCCTTTAGCGCAATTTTGGAGGTGTTCCGGTTTGAGTTGGCTTCAAAAATCGGCAGTGTCCTGGCGGGTCTCGGTTCCCGTCGTATTCGCCGCCTTTTTTGTTTCATTGTTGGTCAGTACGCTCTTTGTGGCCTGGACGAACGGCCGGATTATGCCCGGAGTGACCGTAACCGGGCAGCCGATCGGCGGTATGATGCTTCCTGAAGCCGGACGTTACCTCGCCCGGTATGCGGAGAAGGCGCAGCATCGGAAGATTAT
Organism: Hydrogenispora ethanolica; assembly: GCF_004340685.1. Taxonomy (NCBI): domain Bacteria; kingdom Bacillati; phylum Bacillota; genus Hydrogenispora; species Hydrogenispora ethanolica. Next base: position 157,841 of record NZ_SLUN01000003.1, read on the forward strand.
GCTGAGTTATCCGGGTAAGAGAGTCAGCGTAATCCCGGGAGCCATCGGCATCCAAACGGATGTCCGGGCTACTCTCCGCCGGGCCTACCGGGTTGGGCGCAATGGATCGTTTTTTGAGCGTTTGGCCGAACGCTGGCGCGTGCGGAAGCACGGCCGGGAGATCGCTCCGGTTTTCAAGAACAATCAGGCCACTTTGGATACTTTCTTCCGTTATCTTGAGCCGGGGATCGCGATCGAACCCATCCGTTCCGTGGTCACTTTAGGGGCCGATGATCAGGTGACCTATACCGGCAGCCGGGTAGGCCGGAGCATTGTCCGGGATGCCTTGATTCTGCAACTCCAACAAGCGGTTTATCAGACGTCGATCCATGAAATTGCCATCCCTGTCAAAACCGAAGTTCCGGCACTGACGGAAGCGCAGATCGGCGCATGGCAGCTGGACCGGATCCTCGGTAGTTTTACGACGCATTTCAATCCGACCAATGTAGACCGGACGCACAATCTGGAGTTGGCCCTGAATGCCATCAATAATGTCCTGGTGTACCCGGGCCAAAAATTTTCATTTAATGACCGGGTCGGTCCGCGGGTTCCCGCCAGCGGTTATAAAGAAGCGCCCGTGGTGTTCCTCGGCAAGCTGGTTCCGGGTGTGGGAGGAGGAGTCTGCCAAGTCTCCACCACCTTGTATAATGCCGTATTAATGGGGAATCTCAAGGTGACCCGGCGGATTAATCATAGTTTGCCCAGCGCATACGTGCCGATGGGGCAGGATGCCACCGTATCCTATGGGAACATTGATTTTGTTTTCGAGAATAATTATCCGACGCCGGTTTTGGTAGTCACCCGGCTCATTCCGCCTAATCTTACCGTCGCGGTCCTGGGCAAAAAGACTAATTGGGAGACGGTGGCGCTGGAAACCAATCTTTTGGAGACCTATCCCTTTAGTACGAAGGAGATTCCCGATCCCAGCCTCCGGTCCGGCGAACGGGTAAAAGCCAGTCCCGGAGTGAAGGGTTATAAGGTCGAACTTTGGCGTTCCATCTTCTATTCCGACGGCACTTCAAAAAGGCAGCGGGAAAATGTGAGTATATATCCAGCGCAACCTGAAGAATATAAAGTTGGCACCAAAGACGGGAAGGTTGAGAAAGCTGCCAACACAGTACAATAAAATCGTTATTTTTTGTCTGAGTCCTCTGGGCGATACCCTGTTCGCAACACCGGCCATTCGAGCTCTTAAGGAGAATCTTCCCAGGGCTCGAATTGTTGTTATTGCCAGCCCTTCCGCCAGTGAAGTTTTGCAGCACAACCCCTATCAAATCAGCGTGCTCCGCTGCGCCGATCAATGGCAATTACTAAAAGCCATGAATATGATCCGGCGCGAAAACTACGATCTGGCCATCAGTTTTACCCATTTTGGAAGCTACTTCACCAAATATTGCGCTGCCAGTTGCCGGGGCGACTTCTTTTCCATTGCCGGCCAGACCGAACAGCCGGTGATCCAATTATGCCTCGATATTCTTCGGGAGCTCGGTTTAAAGACGGGGTCGGACCGGACGGAGTTTTGGTTTGAGGATGCTGATCGCTTGAAAGTGGATCGTTTTTTGGAGAGTATCGGCTGCCTGGGCGCGCGGCCGTTAGTGGCGGTTCATTGCGGCGGGCATTATTTCATTCGCAAGCGATGGCCGGCGGAGAAATTTGTGGAGTTGCTTCTGGAACTGCGGTTATCAGGAGTGGAAGTGGCGCTGATCGGCGGAACGGAGGATGTTGCCAATTCCTTAGCCATTCAGGCCCTCGTTCCCGGAGTCATTAATGCCGCGGGGGCGCTGCGGTTATCCCAAACCGCAGCGTTGATGGAACGCTGCGAATTATTCATCGGCAACGATTCGGGACCGTTGCACCTGGCGGCGGCAGTCGGCGTTCCAACTATCGGCCTGTATGGGCCGACCGATCCCGCTCAGTTTTATCCCTATCATCCAACCCGGCACCGGTATATTTATAAAGCGCTTCCCTGTAGTCCATGCTACCGGTTTGGCGGGGGGCTCTGGCAGTTTGTACCCAAGTGTTCCCGGCCTTATTGCATGGAAGCAATCTCAGTCGCCGAGGTCATCGACGAAATGACCGGACTCCTTTGCCAAAACCGGCAGTCGCTCCTGGCGAAGGGTCAGCGATGAAAGAAAAAGGGGAGCGGCCGATCGGCAAAGGGCTCTGGTATGCGCTGGGCTTTAGCGGTATTAGCTTATATTTTATCTTCAAAGGCCTAGAGGGAATCGGTCCGGCAACCGGCTTTGCGTCGGTCGATTGGCTGTGGGTCGGAATCGGTCTCTTCGTCCAGGTGATCGTATGGTTTACCAAAGCCCTGCGAATGTATTGCATTGCCATCGGCATGGATGCACCGGTCCCGCTGGGACGCTTTTTCCAAATCTACCTGGCGACCTGCTTTATGTCCCATGTGACGCCCTTCAATTCCGGCGGGACGCCGCTCCAAATCTATCTTCTGAAACGCCAGGGGCTGAGCCTTGGGAAGGCGACCGCCCTCACCACCGTGGATCTGGGTTTGAACACCATCATGTTTGGCCTGTTGATTCCGTTGGCGGTGTTGATTGATCTGAATCGAACCGGCATCCGGATCCCCAGCCTGTCGGAGCTGGTGCTGAAGTGGCTGCCGTTTGGCGTCGGATTGTCCGTGGTGTTATTTCTGGCCATGAAGCTTTTGAAAAGGTGGAGCCGGTTCCGCTGGAGCCGGAACTTGCACGCCTTTTTAAGCCGGAAGGGATGGTTGCAACGGCTCAAGGATGAATGGCACCGTTTTAAGGAAGGATGGCTCCTGCTGACCCGCAGGAATCCGCTATTGATTGTGGGGGCGGGTTTGGCGACCGTCGCTTATTGGCTTTTTTACCTCTTATTGGCGCCGATTATTATTTGGGCAATGGGAAATCCGGTCTCTTTTTGGAGGCTGATCGGTCTCCAGCTGATCTTCAATTTTGCCCAAATTTTGGTGCCGACTCCCGGCGGCAGTGGCGGTTCGGAATTGCTGCTGACCTATTTGTTCCGGGGAGTGGTCGGCGGAGCGGGGATTGGTCTATTTGTGCTGTTGTGGCGCGGGTATACTTATTTCAGTTCATTAATCGTCGGAGGCTTCTTTTTTTGGCGGCTCACCCGGACGTCCTCACGGAGTATGTCGAAGTAGCCCGATAGCCGCGAGGCATTGCAATCGAGAAATGGCTGGCCTCGAATTACTATTTCGCGATAACCAAAAAAGCTGCCTCGTGAAATGGAATCAGACCCTGATATGAGCATTCAATCCGAATTATGCAGGATTTGGAGGAGATGTACCGGACTCAATCCGATTGCATGAATTACCAGAATGACGCCGGGACTGATACAGGACTCTGAAATCGTCGGTTGTGTCAATGATCCTGCGCGGCTTGTCTTGACAACACTTTTAAGGTCACGATATAATATATTATATTAATTTCCACGTTTTTAACAAAAAAGAGGAGGATTTTTGCAGTATGGCTTTAGAGGTTGGCCAGATTGTGGAGGGGAAAGTTACCGGGATTACCAATTTTGGGGCTTTCGTGGAACTTTCCACCGGACAAACGGGGTTGGTCCATATATCCGAAGTAGCCGATGAGTATGTCAAGGATGTCAATCATTTTTTGAAACAAAACGATCTGGTCAAAGTGAAGGTTCTCAATCTCGATAAGGGGAAGATCGGACTTTCCATCCGGCAAGCCCAGCCTCCTTCCGAGCGGATGACCAAGCAAAACCGGCAGTCATTCGAGGATAAATTGGCAAAATTTATGAAGGACTCCGATGAGCGGCAATCGGACCTCCGGCGGAACGTCGATTCGAAACGGGGCGGCCGCGGTGGCGGCAGAGCGCCGAGCATGTGAATAGTGCTTCAATATGAGTCTTTAAAATCCGGCTTTTGGCCGGATTTTTTATATTTTAAGGCATGACCCTTCCGGCATTTAGCCGGATTTATCACAGTAAAAACTGGTATTTGACTCAGAAAAGTCTGCCGATGGCCCACCATTGGAGGGATTGCAGAAAAAATAATGTTATGGCATAATATGAATGAATAAAAAAATATTCATTCACAAGGAGCGTGCCCAATTGGAAGATAAAAAAGCGGAGATTTACCGTTGCGGGAAGGAATTATTCAGTACCAAAGGATTCAAAGATACCAATATTTCCGACATCACCAAAATGGCTGGAGTAGCGGTGGGGACCTTTTATAACTACTATCCGTCCAAAGACCACCTTTTTATGGAGATTTATGTGGAGGAAAACGAGCAATTAAAAAGGAAGCTCATGGAATCGGTTGATCCGGATGAGGAGCCCGTAAAATTTATCAAAAAATTCCTGGCGTTGAACTTCGAGGGGATGAGTTCCAATCCGATACTGAAGGAATGGTATAACCGAGATCTCTTTAGCAAACTGGAAAAAGATTTTTATGAACAAGACGGATTCAAGAGTATTTCCGAATTTATGAATCGCGCGACAATCGAATTGATCAAAAAATGGAAAGTCGAAGGAAAACTCAGGGACGATCTGGATAACGACCTTGTTCTCGCCATTTTGAACTCCATATTTTATATCGATTTTCATAAAAAAGATATTGGTATTCAGCATTTTCCGCATCTCATCGATTATATTGTGGAGTTTGTAATGAAGGGCCTATCGAGTTGCCTCAAATAGATTGGATTGAGTAATTATTTTTTGCCTGTCAATGAATGAATTTTTTATTATTCATTCATTAAGGAGATGTTAAAATTACCCAGTAACTTTTGGGTTCAATCATAGGGAAAGAGGAGGAGGATTCATTGGAAAGGGACAGTGATTACAATGGCCTTTTGAATAAGACGATTCAAGCTTTTCTAAAAGAGACTTTGTGGGTGATGTATCGCAATCCGTCAATGGTCAAAACAGTGCTCCAGGCCATTCGCTTTCAAAAAAAAGCAGCCCGGAAGCGAGAAGAATATCAAAAGCAGGGTCTTCAGGTCCCTCCGTATATGATTATCAGTATTACCAACCAGTGTAATCTCCGATGCCAAGGATGCTATGCAAGAGCGCAGCATCGACCGGTTGAGCGGGAAATGGGTCATGACCAATTACGGTCGGTGATTGCCGAAGCGAAAGACCTGGGGATCTCATTCGTTTTTCTGGCCGGGGGTGAACCGCTGATCAGGCCGGATATTTTAGACATCACCAACGCTCTGCCGGAAGTGATTTTTCCCCTCTTTACCAATGGTTTGTTGATTACGGATGAAACGATTGCCCGGTTACGAGAGCAGAAAAACGTCATACCCATCATCAGTCTGGAAGGGTATGAAACCGAAACGGACGGCCGGAGAGGGTCAGGCGTTTATAGCCACCTACGGGGAACTTTCGAAAAGCTTCGAATATCCGGTATCTTTTTCGGTCTCTCCTTTACTGTTTCAAGAACCAATTTTGATACAGTCACCAATGAAATCTTTATCCATCAGCTTATGGCATCCGGTTGCCGACTGTTTTTCTTTGTGGAGTACGTTCCGGTCAAGGAAGGGACGGCGGATAGGGTCATCATGGATGAGCAAAGAAGTGCGCTCGCCGGGATTCTGGATTCCTTCCGGCTCAGGTTCCCGGCGTTGTTTATCAGCTTTCCAGCCGATGAGGAAGCCTTTGGAGGCTGCCTCTCGGCGGGCCGGGGTTTCATCCATATCAGCGCCGAAGGCGACTTGGAACCATGTCCTTTTGCGCCTTATTCGGATTCAAACTTGAAGGATTTATCGCTGAAAGAGGCCTTGCAATCGGAATTATTGAGCAGAATCAGGCAAAATCATGCCGAACTGACTGAAACCAGCGGCGGATGCGCGCTGTGGGAAAAACGCGACTGGGTAGAATCTTTCCTGAAAACGATATAAAGCGTATGGTGTTTCAAATTAATAACCGCTTCGAAAGAGCGGTTATTAATTTGAAACAGAAACTCGCGCAAGCAAAATGAATGGTTTCGGCAGTTATAGGATAAAGTCTTTCGAACCGGAGACTAGTTTGCAAAAGGCTTAGAAACGACTTTATTCCTCGTCCTTGCTTCTAAAAAGGCTGAGAAACCCGGCTAGAAAACCGGAAGGGCCGCAGAAACAGATTTTTCAGAGGTTTTTAAAGCGCCCTGGCATATTGATACCGGCCGTTGGGAGCGATTTGATAGAAAGCGGCGTAATTCAGGTCAAAGATGTCCGCCGGCCAGGGTTCGATCGGCAACTTTTCCTTGATGACCTGGGTCCAAAAACCGCAGCGGGAAATCTCCTTTTGCAGGATAACTCCATGAACCACGCCGTCTTTGTAAATGATTTTTTTATAAACGCCGTGATGGTTCAGCGTGGCCTGCTCATAGCTAGGATCAGGCGCGTGGACCAGACCCAAAGAAACGGTCTCCAGGCCCAGCAGGTTGATGGAGTTTTTGGCGGTAAAACCGTCGGTGAGCTTCTTGGAGGTTCCGGCCATATTCGATCCGGCGACGATCCCTTGTTTGACCGCCAGCGGCCAAATGGCGGACCGGCCGGTTACATCCCCGGCCGCGTACACATCGGGGAGCGAGGTTTGCATCTGCTCATCGACGGTGATTCCGTCATTCATTGTTAGGACAGCGTCTTTGATGAATCCGGTATTCGGCCGGACTCCGGTCGCCGCGATCACCAGATCGCACGGGATGACGGTCCCGTCATTGAGGCGCACGCTTTGAACCGGCCCGCCGTTACCCGACGGGAGCGCTTCGGTGATAGTGACTCCGGTATAGACTTCCGCCCCGGCCTGCTCGAAGAGGGTTTGATAGTTGGAGGCGGCCGTCCGGTCCAACTGCAGCGGCAAGAGCCGGTCGGCCTGCTCCACGATTACGACGTGCAAGCCTTTCTCCAATAAACCGGCGGCCGCATCCATGCCGACCAGGCCGGCGCCGATGACGAGCGCCGTTTTCCCGGCCTGGGCCGCGGCACCGATCCGTTGCACATCGGAAATATCGCGCAGGGTAAAAACATTGGGGGCACCGGCCAGCCCCTTGATGGGGGGAAGGCTAGCGCTTGCGCCGCTGGCAATGAGCAACCGGTCATAAGCGACGGACTGATCATCCTCCAGCGTGATGCGGCGTTCCGCGAAGCGGATATCCCGCACGCCGGTACCCTTGATCCATTGCAGGGCGTTTTGGGTGAAGAAATCCGGGCTGACGAAGGAGATGCCGTCCAGGCTTCTTTTACCGGCGATGACGTGATGCAGCATGCAACGGGAGTAAACCCGGTCATCCTTCGAGATCAAGAGAATTTCATTTTGGCTGTCCAGTTTGCGGATGGTTTGCGCCGCGTTGATTCCGGCGGCGCTGGCGCCAATGATCACATATTTCATTCTTCGCTCACCTCGATCAGATAAATGGCCCGGTTTGGACAGTTCTCCACACAGCGCGGCGTCTCCCGTTCCCCGCAGAAATCGCATTTGATGATGACCTTGCGCTCCGCCGTATCCGCCTTCAGCACGCCGAAGGGGCACGACAGGACACACATGAAACAGGCCGCGCACTGTTCCGGATGGTAGGTCACGCGCCCGGTGGCCGGATCCCTGGACATAGCCCCGCTCATGCAGGCGATGACGCATTCGGGTTCGCCGCAATGCCGGCAAAAGATGGGCGTGGGTTTGCCGGAACGGTCCAGGGCGATGAAGTTGCGGCTTTCATTGCGGATATCCGTCAAATTCAAGACATAAATGCTCTTGCCGGCCGGATTGTGCTCCGCCATGCAGGCCAGACTGCAGTTTAAGCAACCGTTGCAGCGGTCTTTATCAATCATAATCCGCTTCATGAATCGATACCTCCCCGCAAATGATTTATTCCAGTCCCAGGCCCCGGCGTTTGGCGACGATGATCTCTTCCAAGAGATCGGCCGTCTTGATAACGTCATCTTCCAAAATCAACCGGCCGCCGGTGAGCCCCACCATATCTTCGGTCAATACCCGGGTCACCAACTCACTGCCGGTGATGGCCGGCGGGATGGCCAGATGGAGCGGCAATCCCAACGCCAGGCCGAAGGCGCCGTCGGCCAAGGCCTGTTCCTCCAGCCATTGCGGCGCGGAGAGCACCAGCGGCAGCTGGGGAATATCCACGCCCAGGAATTGGGCGATCTCGGCGGCCACCAGCTCCAGCCGGCCGATGGCGAGGCACGGGCCGAAGTTGAGCACCGGCGGGATATTCAGGGCCTCGCAGACTTCCCGGAGATTATCCCCGGCCAACGCGGCCGCCTTGGGCGACATCAGGCCGACATTCTCCAGTCCGCCGCTGGTGCAGCCGGCCGACAGCACGATAATATCCCGTTGAATCAATTCTTTGGTCAGCTCGACCGTGAAAACGTCATGGCCTTTGGCGGTGAGATTGGAACAGCCCACCACGCCGGCGATGCCTTTGATCTTGCCGGCGGCGATCAGCTCGACCAGCGGCTTCCAAGTGCCGCCCAGGAAATCCCTTAAAGAACTTTCGCTGACGCCGGTCACCACGCCGTCGTCGCCGTGGGAATCGGCCAAGCGGATATTCACCTTGGAACGGCGTTTTTGATAGCTTTGAATGGCGTTGGCGATGATATATTCGCTCAGATCGGCGACCGTCTCGGGATCGTATTGGAACAGATCGGCATTGGCTTTCTTGGCCAGATCGTCGATGCAGATCATGCGGACCATGAATTCAGCGGCAATCGGCTCGATCCCGGGCAGGGTGCAGTTGAACTCGGAGACCACCAGATCGATGGCGCCGGTGGCGAGCACCGCCTCGCTGGTAAAGTTGTTCCCGGCATGCCCGGCGAAGATCGTCTGGTAATGTTCGCCGCGGAGCTGGAGATCCTGGCCCACGCAGGTGCAGCCGATCAGCCGGAACCCCTTGGCGCCGATCGCCCGGGCCCGTGACGCGGCCGCTTCGGTTTGCAACTTGGCTTGGAGATCGGCGAACATGGAATGCTGGTGGCCGGTGATCATGATATTGACAAACCCGGTGTCGATGACGCGCAGTCCCACCGGAGCCTGGCGGATGACCGGCTCGCCCAGGAGAATGTCGTTCAACAGGTTGGTGAGGGTCAGCCCGTATAGGCCGGTGGAGATTCCCAGCCGCAGACAGTGCAGCAGCATATCCAAGGGGTCGCTGTTTAAGTTGGTGGAGGTTTTCACGACGCCGTCGAATACTTCCGATTTGGCGCCGCCCGGCAAGATGTTCAATTTCCGCCATTGTTCCAGGCGCGGCCCATAGGCCAGCTTTTCCACCAGCCGCATCTTTTCATAACTGGGCCGGTGGAGATCGCCCAAAACCCGGTCGGCAACTTGGTCGGCTTTTTGATACGGATCCTCCGCCGCGATCCCGAATAACGCAGCCAGTTTATCCAGGGTGGCCGGGCCTTTGATCTCCCCGTGACTGGCCGCCAACGCTTTCAGATTGCGGGCGGCATTTTCGACCACGTGGATATAACAGCCGGAACCCGCCGCGACCGCGCGCAAGAAGTTGCGGGCCACGATGGTGTCGGCGGAGGCGCCGCAGACGCCCCGGGGCGAAGTGGGGGTGATCCGGCAGGGGCCGTTGGTGCACAAACGGCAGCAGACTCCTTGAAGTCCAAAGCCGCATTTGACTTTCTGGCTCTCGACCCGGTGATGGGATGTTTCCACCTCCAGCCCGGCGATGAATTGGCTGAGGATGGTGTCTGCCGAGGGGCAGACGGCGCAGGTGGTTAACTCAGACATCGATAAAGCCTCCTTTAAAAGTATACTTATTTGGTATAGTTTATAACTAAAAATATGCCTCGGAATGACGGATATGCCCTTCCGGCGCGGAATGGGAGCGTTTTAATCGAACGGATTGTTGCGCTGCAAAATCATTTCAAAATTGATGCCGTCCAGGTCGGCTAGCAACCGGTCTTGAACCTTGGCGAGCGCCCAGTGGACATCACAGGTATTGGTGCGATTGAGGCTGCAAAAGGCGCTGTCGTAAAAACAGCGGTTCACATAGATCGGTCCTTCGATAGCCTCGATCACATCTTTCAGGGTGATCTGGCGCGGCTCCTTATTCAAAGCGTAGCCGCCGCCGACGCCGCGGTAGGACTGGACGATACCGGCGATGGAGAGCTTGCGTAATAACTTCAGCAAAAACCGCAACGGAATCCGCTCGTGATCGGCGATGATTTTGGCCTCGATTTTGGTTCCTGCATCCAGCCTGCACAGATAAAGGACTACGCGCAAAGCATAGTCGCCTTCCTGGGTAATTCGCATGAGATGCTCCATCAAAAGTATACTTAATTGGTCCACATTTAATATACTCCTTGAAGTAAGGAATGTCAATCCGGAAGGACCTATCCGGCCGGAGCGGTCACAACACGTTTGGCCTGAATCAAGAGATTTTTGCCGCCGCCATCAGCGCGATTCATGTTACCGGGAGGGATTCGTCCCAATCGTTCGCAATCCAGGAAAATATCATCCAGCAACTTTTTGGCGCCGGGATCGTTAATAAAAATTATAATCCTAAAATCCAAGGGTCCGAACGGATACTAATCAAGAGGAGAAGAAAGAGGGTTAACTGCAATGCCAAATCTCAAAAAAGCAATCCCATCCCTATTTCTGGTCGCACTCGTCATCTTCGGAATAGGGTTGGCAGTTTTTCAGTCCGGCAAGGCCGACGCCGCGTCAGCGCCGGCTCCGGTGATCGGAGTCGTCGATTACAGCTACTTGCTCAATCATCATCCCGGTACGCCCAAGGCCAATCAAGCATTACAGGCTGCACAGGATCAGGCCAAAAAGGAATATACCGAAAAAGTGACCACTCTGAAGGACAAAGAACGACAGGATCTTGAACGCCAGCTTCAGTCGCGGGTGGAACAGAAACGGCAGGAATTGCTGAAACCGCTCATGGAACAGATCAATGCCGCCATCAAGACTGTCGCAGAGGGCAAAAAATTGACGATGGTAGTTCACAAGAATGCGGTTGTTTATGGAGGTCTCGATATTACCACCGAAGTAGCCAAAAAGCTGGGTGCAAAATAAGCTGCTTTGCGCAGCTGATAAATTCTCCGCTAGGAAACCTTCGCCGTCCGCCGGATGGCGAAGGTTTTTTTATGGCAAAATGTCGGAAGGACTGGAGCCATTGCCGGTCGACGGCCGCGCGGGAAAGGCGGGATGGGATTCGATGAAGCATGCCCGACTCTGGGGCATGCTTCATCGAAAACCGGGATAGCCGATCCGGCGCCCGGGAATGGTTTCCCGACTCAGGGACGGTCTGTTCCCTGGGCGGGGAAAGCCTGGCCGGGCCATGGGAATACTCATACCAAGTTCGGGACATCCGATCAGGTAGCCGGGAATGGTTTCCCGACCCATGGACGGACTGAGCCCTGGGCCGGGAAAGCCTGACCGGGCCATGGGAACACTCGTACCAAGCCCGGGACAGCCGATCCGGTGCCCGGGAATGGTTTCCCGACACAGGGACGGTCTGAACTCTGGGCCGGGAAAGCCTGGCCGAGCGATGAAAACATTCGCCTATTCTCAACACAAAAAAACGAGCATTACCATTCGTTTCATGGATGCACCCTCCTGCGAAAGATACGATAAACCTGACCATTCACAACATTTCAAGAGGGCATTTCTACATATCGATGATGAATCCTGCAATTCATCACCATAAATATATAATTTACCCGTAAATATATTTTATATTTGATTTTCATTTGAATGTTCCAAATTCAAATGAAATTTTCAAATTATTATATAAAATCAATAAAAATCCAAATCGATTCCAAAAAAAGATCCCTTTCCCGGGTATATCATGGAAGTATGAAATTCCAAGCGTAGCGCGGAGAATTTGCGGGGTGCCTTGAATGAAGCGAGGGGTGCGAGGCGGTTGAGAAAGCGATGGGTTATTGGTTTGGCGTTGTTCCTATGCTTGTCGGGCGCGGTGGTGGCCGCCGAGAAACCAAAGAAGGTTCCGGAGAAAATACCAGTCCGGGTGATCGATAATTCTTCCGCCCCCGTTGCCAAGCTGCTGATCTCGAAGACCAAAGCGCTCTTCAATGAATCGGCTCAGTATACCATCACCGATTCCGATAGCGGTCCGCATCTTATTCTTCATTTCCAGTTTATCCCTTCGGACGACCCCGCCAGTGCCACGGCGGTGCTTTTCGCCATCGAATGGCTGATTTACCGCGTGGATTCGGGAATCCGGTTGCCTTACTATATCAACAGCGCCGTGACCATCTGCAGCCTCGATTCCGTGGATCAGCTGGCCCAACAGATCGTTGCGAAAACGGAGCAAAATTTGGAGAATTACCACCGCTTCGGCAAGCAACTGCTCCTATCGCAGCATGTTCCGGGCGCGGCCGATCGGTTTCTGGCCCGCGAGAGTCCTTACGGACCGGAAGGAATGCGACTTTGAACAGCCATTCCATTTCAGACCGAAAAGGGGATGATGGCCTTCGGTTTCGCCGGAGCTCAGGATTTGGGCGGTACCGCCGAGAATAAAGGAGGAGCAGCGATGATTAGGATCAGGGCCTGCAAAGTATGGCAATTCAGCTGTCCCTATTGCGGGACGGCGGGAGAAGTGAAAGACGAAGCGTCTGACTCCGATCATCACCAAACGGGGCGTGGTGGGGAGAGCTATATCTGTGACGCATGCGGCAAGGAATTTATGTTGCTGCGGGATTAACCCATTCCAGCGGCTGCACCGGAATTCCGGGGAAAGCGGGCGGGCTGCGCCTTTTGAGAACTTGATCCGGTTCAAAGTGAAATCCAAGGCGGTTCCAAGGAACAACGCCGATAGAAGTGAAAGAGAAAGTAAGGAGGCAGGATCATGAAATTTGCCCTGGTAATCTTTTTAACCCTCGGCCTGTTGTTCGCTTGGACGCTGAACGCTTCCGCCGAAATCCTGTTCGGCTTGAGTCTGGAAACCGGTCCGAATGATTTTAGCGCCACTTATGACTCCGGTTTGGCCAGCGGCGTTTCAAAATCCCCGGAGGTATTGGGCCTCAACGGCACGCTCAATCTGTTGGGGACACATATCGGCCTGGAATACACCACATCCGATATGGATGCATACCGCTTCGCCACAGCCGGGCTGAGAATCGGCTGGGAATTGGGGCTGGATATCTTGAAGGTAAAGCCCTTCGTAGGGTATGAAGAGTATTATTTTAAGGATGAGACCCTGTCGCTGGGCGGAAATAGCACCTATTCCAGCCCGGTCGCCGGCCTGGAAGTGACCTCGAAATTTGACCCATGGGCCATCTCCGGGGCCGCCTACCTGCCGTTGCAAACGCGTTATACCAACGGAATTGTCGACGACGATCATGGCGATCTGAGTTATCTGAAATTGGGTCTGAGCTATTCCCCAATGCCCCTGGTAAACCTATTCATTCAATACCGTTCCCTGACCGCCGACTCGAAAGTGGTGGATCTCACCGCCAAAGGGTATACGCTCGGAGCGAAAATCAGCCTTTAGCTCCGATGGCGTCAGGCGGTGCTTGCACTCCTTTCCAAATGCAACTTGGAAGAAAGCCTGACTCCCGACATTTTCATTCTCTCATATCGAACCTCCTTTTTTAAAAGTCCTCTTTCCCTCGGGAATCCGGGCTTTATTTTTTGGAGGAATGAAGGGCGGATCGGTTACCGCGATCGAAACTCGATTTTTCCGGCTCCATGGCAAGTTTAGAGGGTAACGCTCCCGGACCAGAAATCGGCCAGGATTTCGCGGTAATCGGCGCTGGAAAAGGGGCGGCCCGGCAGGAACCAGTCCGGCGGCAACAAATCGTAAAAGGGTTCCCGGCAAAACCTGTCGTCCAGCAGCAGCACTACCCCCCGGTCCTCCGGGCTGCGGAAGACCCGTCCCGCGGATTGAATCACCCGGATCATCCCCGGAATGACCGCGGCGTAGAAAGTTCCCTTGCCATCCCACTCATCAAAGTGCATCCGGATCAACTCCTGCTCGTCGTCGAGCAGCGGCAGGCCCGGTCCGACAATGATCACCCCCACCAAATCCTCGCCCGGCAGGTCCACCGCCTCGCCAAAAACTCCACCGAGCACGGCGAGGCCGAGATTGGAACCCGGTCCCTTGCCGGATACTTTTTGGAGAAACGCGGTCCTGGCTTTTCCACTCATCCCGGGCGACTGGACATGGATGGCCGCGTTCCGGCCCAGGCCGCGCAGGAGCAGCGGCCAGAGCATTTGCAAGTAAGCATAGGAAGGAAAGAACATCAGGTAATTGCCGGGGTGGGCCTGTACCAGCGCGGCGGCGCACTGGGCCACTTGGGCGGCAGTCTCCTGCCGCGCGTGAAACCGGGTATCGATCCCCGGGACATGCAGGTATAACCGGTTTTCACGCGGAAAAGGGGAGGCCAGCCGCAGCTGGATCGGATCCCGGGCGCCCAACAATTCCCGGAAATAATCGGGCGGCGTCAGGGTGGCCGAGAAAAAAACGGCCGACCGGCAATAATCCAGCTTTTCCTGGAGCACCGGGCCGGGATTGATGCAGAACAGGCGGAGCATCACCCCGTCCGTTTCCTGTTTAAGATAGATCGCGTATTCCGGGCCGAGTTTGGCAATCACCCGGACCGCGGCGGTCAGTTCGAAATAGCAGAGCCGGACCCGTTCCCACAGGGGATGGTCCGCCTGGCGGCGCAGAAAAAGTTCGATGACCGCCGCCAGGCGCTCCAACTTGGTCTCCATCAGTTCCGGCAGTTCCGAAAGGCGGAGTCCGGGCCGGCCCTCCCGCCAGATCTCGCGTTCCCATTGGTCGAAAAACTCCAGCACTTCCTGGAGCGGCGCGGCCAGCCGGGGCGCGGACTGGCGCGCCGACCATTCCAGGCTGCTCAATTCGGCCTGGCGCAGGGTCGCCGAATACATCTCGCGGCCGCGGGCGACCAGATTATGGGCCTCGTCGATCAGGAACACGGCGTCGCGCTTTTTGGGTCCATTGAAAAAGCGGCGCAAAAAGACTCCGGGATCGAAGATGTAGTTATAATCGCCTACAATCAGATCGGCATGCAACGCCAGATCCAGCGAAAGTTCAAAAGGGCAGACCCGGGCGCGGCGGGCCGCCTCTAGCACCTGTTCGGGGAGGATCAGTTCCGCCGCGAGCAATTCCGGCAAGAGCGGCTCGATCCGGGCGTAATAGTCGGTCGTGTAGGGGCAGACTTCCGGATGACAAGGCGCTCCGGGCTCAAAACAGACCCGCTCCTTCGCCTCAATGAACAGGGTGCGGAGCCGCAGGCCCTGTTCCCGCAGGGAGGCGATGGTTTTGCGGACGATATCCTTGCCGACGGTTTTAGCGGTCAAAAAGAAGAGGCGGTTGACCTTTCCCGCCGCCAGGCTTTGGAGGGCCGGATAGAGGACGGCGACAGTCTTGCCGATGCCGGTGGCGGCTTCGGCCAGCAGGTCCCGCTCGGATTGGATGGCTTGTTCAACCGCGCTCATCAGTTCCGACTGGCCGGAGCGGAGCGCCTCATAGGGGAAGCGGAGCCGGCGCAGCGACTGGTCGCGGGCGGCTTGCCAGTTTATGGCCGTTTCCACTTCCCCCAGAAATGACTCGGCCAAGCCGGTGAAGAACTCCGCCGCCGCTTCCCGGGACAGCTCCACCGGGAAGGAGCGCTCCGACAAGTCTTCAAGGTTTAGGTAGGTCAGTTGCCCCGCCACCGGCTTCCCGGACTTGGCCATGACAAAGTGTAGATAGAGTTTGATCTGCGCCAGATGCTGGGGAAACTCCGCCGGCTCCAGCGCATCCAAAGGGAGGTAGGTGGTTTTGACCTCTTCCACCAACAGCCGCTCCGTGCTCTCCAACAGCCCGTCGATGCGGCCGCGGATCCGCAAGCGAAAGGGATCGCGCTCATAAAGGAAATCGATAGGCACCTCGGCGCGGTAACCCGGCAAATGGCGGGTCGAAACCAAGTGATGGCCGGCGCTGCCTTCCTGGCCGCGGGTAGCCGGGGTAAACGCGGCGCCCAGATCCTTGGGGTGAAAGAGCCGGTTCAGCAGATCGGTGGCACCGATCGTGATTTGATGAATGGCCAATGGCTAAACCTCCGTTTGGTGAAGCTGGCAACCGTCTCCCTCCATGGAGGGAGACCGGTTGCCATTCGTCTTTTTGAGTTTTAAATGTGCTTCTCATTAAACTTAAATATCGATAGAAGCCTTTATCTTTCGAAACAGTACCCGCCTTCAAGGATGAAGGCGGACGCCGCATCTTTTCGCGGATGAAAAACTGCGGTTGTCAGCGGAAGCCTGCACTTAGTTGCCAGACAGAAGGCCAGGGATGGCGAAGACATTCAAGAACCGGGATGAATGAGGGAGGTCTGGAATCCGTAGGTTCCAGCGCCTTTTTGGTGACTTTTGGGGCGGACCAAAAGTCACCCGCCGCCGGAACCGTGGGCCAAAGGAACAAGCATCCAAAAGCTCTTTACATTCCAAATCAAAAATCTGATTTTGGGCTGTTTGTCAAACGTATCCTTTTATTATGGCTTCGACTTTTTTCTCTGTGAAAGTTGAGTAAGTTGAATTAATGAAAAGAGCGGGTCCTCATCCGGCCTTCGCGAATGATTTCATTCTAACACGCTTCCGCGAAAGGGCGCAAATTTTATTCTCATCCCCGGCCGGGCGGTCCGGGAACCGTCCCGAAAACGGAGAACGGACGGCCGCTTTCCATTCTTCCCCTGTATGTTTTGGCACAGCGGCAGATAAAGCTATGGAAGAGGTGGAAGCATGGTGCGTTCCCGGAGAAGAAAGCTGACCAGGCCCGGCAAACGGCGGCGTTTTTCCCGGCTCATCCTGGGACTCGTCCTGGGAGTCGGGTTTTTGTTGGTATTATTCATTTTTTTCAACCCCTTCGTTTGGCGGCTCAATCTCCGGGCGGAACTGGAAAAGAACAAATCCGCGTCGACCGTCTATGACCGGGACGGCGAGGTGGTGGCGGATCTCTATGCCCGGGCCCGGATCTGGGTGCCGATCCGGCAGGTGCCGGCCGCGCTTCAGCAAGCCTTTGTGGCCACGGAGGACGCGCGTTTTTATGAGCACAAGGGGATCGACATCCGGGGCATCCTGCGCGCGCTATACCAGGATGTCAAAGAACGGAGCAAGGTCCAGGGCGGGAGCACCATCACCCAGCAGCTGGTGAAGAATCTCTATTTCTCGCAGGAAAAGAGCTTTTTCCGCAAGGTCATGGAGATGTCCTATGCGATCCGCATCGAGCAGCAATACAGCAAGGCGCAGATCCTGGAGATGTATATGAACAGCATCTATCTGGGTCAAGGCTCCTGGGGGATCAACAGCGCGGCCCAAGTCTACTTCGGCAAACAGGTCCCGGATCTCACCGTGGCGGAAGCGGCGCTCATCGCCGGCCTGGCCAAAGGGCCCGAATACTATTCGCCGTTTCGCCATCCCCAGGCGGCGCTGGCGCGGCGCAACGTGGTCCTGCAACTGATGCGGCGCCACGGCTACCTGCCGGAAAAAATGGCGGCCGAGTTGAGCAAACGGCCGTTAGGCACTTTGAATAACCCCGGTTCAACCTATGTCGGCGCTTACTTCGTGGATTACGCCCTCGATCAGCTGCGCGCCAAGACGGGCTATACCGAGAGTGATCTACGGTCGGGCGGATTCCGGATCTATACTACGATGGACCGGAGGATCCAGAAAGCGGCCGAGGGAGCGCTCCAATACTTACCGGCCCAGGGGCCGGACCGTTGGGGAGTCGTCCAACCGCAAGGCGCAATCGTCGCCATGGATCCCAAAAACGGGGAGATTCTGGCCCTGGTCGGCGGGAGGCGCTATTCCGCGGCCGAACCGAACCGGGCCTACCAGATACACCGCCAACCGGGTTCGGCCATCAAACCGTTTGTGTTCACGGCCGCGTTGGATGCCGGTTATACCCCGGATACGCCGGTGGTCGACCAGCCGCTGGCCATCGACGTCCATGGCCGGCTCTGGGAACCCCAGAATTACGATAACCAGTATCGCGGCACGATCAGTCTCCGGACCGCCTTGGAAGAGTCGGTCAATACGGTTGCGGTCCAGCTGGTGCAGGCCCTGGGACCCGCCAATGTTTTCGAATTGACCCGCAGGATGGGTTTGGTCAGCCTGGTGGGAGAGGGGGAGAAGAATGACCGCAGTCTGGCGCCCTTGGCCCTGGGCGGTCTGACCAAAGGCGTCACCTTGTTGGAATTGACCGGGGCGTACAGCTCCTTTGCCAACCAGGGCACCCGTTCCGAGCCGTTCGGTATGTTGAGGGTGTACAGCCGGGACGGGAAACTGATTTACCGGGGCCAGCTCCGTCAGGAGCGGGTGATTTCCGCCCGGACCGCCGAGACCCTGACCGCGATGATGGAAGGAGTCATCGCGCGGGGCACCGGGATCCGGGCCAAGATCGGGGTGAAAGCGGCGGGCAAGACCGGAACCTCCAATTGGAATACCAACGGCTGGTTCGTGGGGTATACCCCCGAAATCCTGGCCGGGGTGTGGATCGGCAATGATCAGGAGAGCAAGCCGCTGGAAGTCAAGGGTGTTGCCTTAGGAAGCGGAAAGGCCTCAGAGATCTGGGGCAGATTTTTGGGACAGGTTCTGGCCAGGAGCGTCGCAGCTCCGCCAGGCTCGCCAACGCCATAAAGATCTGGGCGATATTAAACGCCCAGGCCGATCCGTTAATCCCCAACAAGGGAGTCAGGAACACCAACAGGCCGGTCTTTAACCCGGTGGACCACAGACTGAGGCTGAGAACCTTATCGGTTTTGCCGATCGACGCCAAAATGGCGATATTCAGGATGGCGACTCCGGTGAAAGGCAATCCGATAACGGTGAGGCGGATCAGGTATACGGGAGAGAGGTCGTCATAGAGGAGCCGGGACAGCCAGGGGGCGCCCGTGAGGATCAGCATGAAGCCGGCCAGACAGATCGCCAGGGAAGCGCCGTAGAACAGCAAAATTTTGCGGTGGATCTTGCGCAGCCGGTTGGTCTTGGCATCCGAGCTGATTTGCGGGGAGAGCACGGTAGCCAGCGGCCCGATGAAGATCAGCGGGAAGTAAGCCACCGGTTCGGCCATCCCGGTCAGCTTCCCGAAGAGTCCGGTACTGTCAAAGACAGAATAGCCGGCTTGGATCAGAAAATAGGGAATGATCACGCCTTCGCTGGCCAGACTGATCGAGGTCACGATCTGATTGAGCAAGAGCGGCCACGAGTAGCGGAGGATCTCCGTCCGGGGCAGATGGGCCGGAGGCACCTGGTCCCATTTGGGGACGGCGCGGTGGCGGTTGAGAAAGAACACCAGAGTGGCGAGGCAGGCGACCTCCCCCAGAGTCAAGCCGAGCACCGGGGCGGCGTAAATGGAGACGGGGAACCAAGCCGCGGCGACCACGATCACCAGCACCGTGGTGGTGATCTCCGCGCACTGTTCGGTAATTTCCGAGCAGGCCGTGGGGGCCATCCGCGACAAGCCTTGAAAATAGCCGCGCAGGATCGCCGAGAGGGCTGAAAAAGGGATGGCCAGCGCGACGATATACAAAGCCTCCTGAACCCGGAAATCGGTAAAAACATGCCGCGCCAGCAGGGGAGCGGCGGCCAGCAGCAGGCTCATGATGACCAGGGAAGTCCCGGTCACGATTTTTACCGCTTGGGACCGCAACTCGATGATCCGGCCGTAATCCTTGAGGCTGAGGTATTCGGACACCCACTTGATCAAAGCCATCGGCAGGCCGATCGTGGCCATACCGCTCAATAAACGGTAAACCGGATACACCATCTGCAGAATGCCCAATCCTTCGGAACCGACCCGGCGGGCCAGCCAGATCCGGTAACAGGTTCCGGCCAGTTGAACCAGCAGACCCGAGCCGACCAGATAAAAAAAATTGATCAAATTGGGGTGCCGTTTCATCCGACCCATCCTCCGTTGTAGCATCCTATGGCGATGGCAACCCGAATATGCCTGGCGTGCAGGAGATATTGCGGTCCGGGCGGGGGGAAACCATTGGGTCCCGGTGTCAATCCGCTGTTACGGAAAGCCTCTGGTAAGGGGCTTTTTTCAATATCGATGCCTGGAAAAGGGTTTCAAAATTGAGCTGAACCGGGTTTGCCCATTCAACCCGCGGAACGTCGGAGATGCCGAACGGAGAGACCGGGCTGGCGATTGTTTCGCTCCGGAACCTGTGGTATCCTGAGATTGACCCCCCGGTTCTTGGGGAAAGTTTTTAGGAACCGGGGAATAACGATCTTCATTCCCATACTCGGGCAGGTGGTTACCAAAATGACAACGCCGGTTCAAGAGGCTTTCGACCGCGTCGCCCAGGACTATGACGCGCAGCGCCGGAAGTTAATCCCTTGTTTCGACGATTTCTATCAGACGGTGGTGGCGGCGGCGGAGACGGCCGCGGCCCGTCCCCGGATCCTGGACATCGGCGCCGGAACCGGGCTCGTATCGATGTTCCTCATGGAGAAGTACCCGCAGGCGGCATTCACCCTGATCGATCTCTCCGAAAAAATGCTGGAGGTGGCCGGGCGGCGTTTGGCGGGCCGCGCCAATCTGCGGTACATTCTGGCCGATTATTTGGAATACCCGTTCGCGGAGCGCTGCGACCTGATCGTCTCGGCCCTGTCCATCCATCATCTGAGCGATCCCCAAAAATGCGCCTTGTACCGGAAATGCTATTCGCTCCTGGAGCCGGGCGGGATTTTCGTCAATGCCGACCAGGTATCGGGCGGCAGCGAGTACCTGGAGGCATTCAACAAGCGGCGCTGGCGGGAACGGATTGAAAGCTCCGGCCTGTCCCGCGCCGAGCTGGACGCCTGCTACGAGCGGGTGAAGCTGGACCGGGAAGCCACCTTGGAACAGCAGCTCCAGTGGTTGAAGGAGGCGGGCTTCACCGATACCGACTGCCTTTACAAGCAGTACCATTTTGCGGTGATGTTCGGTCGGAAGCATGAGTGAGAACCAGCGCGCCGGGAGCAAAGCAATGGCCGCCGGGCCGTTGCGGGAGACCGACCTCTATCCGCCGGTGCGGGACTTTCTGGTGAAACAGGGCTTTGAGGTCCGCGCCGAGGTTCATCATTGCGACGTTGCCGCCTTCAAGGACGGCCAGCTGATCGTGGTGGAGCTGAAAAAGCATCTCTCCGTCGACTTGCTGGTCCAGGCGGCACAACGCCAAAAAGTAGCCGATGCGGTCTATATCGCCATCCCCAAGCCCAAAAAACGGCTGTTCGGCCCGGGCTGGCGCGACCTCTGCCATTTGCTGCGCCGCTTGGAACTGGGCCTGTTACTGGTCACCCTGGGAGACGGCCTCGCCTATGTGGAGCAGGCGCTGGCGGCGCAGCCCTTCGACCGGGTCAAAAGCAGGCAATCCCATCAGCGCAAGCGGCAGAAGCTGATCCAAGAATTGAACGGCCGCAGCCGCGACGGCAATCTCGGCGGCAGCCATTCCGCCAAGTTGCTCACGGTCTATCGCGAAAACGCCTTGTATATCGCTTGCTGCCTGGAGCGGTTCGGCCCGTTGTCCCCCAAGCAACTGCGGGGGCTGGGCGCGGAGCCGCGCAAGACCGGCGTGATCCTGCAGCGGAACGTCTACGGCTGGTTCGCGCGGATCGCCAAGGGGAAATACGGGTTGAGCCCGGCCGGCGGGGCCGAGCTGGCTTCGGGGGCCTATGCCGAGCTGGTCGCCGATTACCGGCGGAAGCTGGCCGGAGCGGCACCGGACGAGCGGGGCGGCGCTGGGTGAGCGGGGCCGGGCGGAGAGGGGAACGGCTGCCGGGTATCGCCCGCATCCCGGGCCGCTGAAGGGGTGAGTCGTTTGGAGCGGAATGGAACACCGTTTCCCGCAACCTCCGGGATGTTTCCCGAAGATTCGTAGATGCTTCCCCAAGCCTTGGTCCTGCTTCCTCAAACCTTGGGGAAAGAAGGATGATCCTTCGGGAAGCGAGGATGAACTTTGAAGATGCAGGTACGCGCCCCGGGGATGGTTCCCCGAGGCTCCGGGATGCTAGGATGACCTTTCGGGAAGAAAGGATCGCAGGATCCTATGAAAGGATCATGGGATCCCTTACAAGGATGAAGAGCATCCCTGACAAGGATCATGGCATCCCTTACAAGGATCGCAAGATCCTTTGAAAGGATCGAAGCATCCCTTACAAGGATGGCTTTCATCCTAACAAGGATGAAGAAGATCCGAGTTGGACGGAAGACCATACCTAACATGCGGGGGAATCTACTGATATATTAGATGGGCCGGGATGGAGCGCCTGCGGCGATCCCCGGTGGACGGCGACCTCGGGATCCTTAAAGAAGGGCCGGAGCGAGCCGGCGGGAACGGGCGCCTGCTTCAACGGGCGGCGTTACCGGCCCCCGGAACGGAAAAGCGGCCGTGCCGTTGCGGAAACCGTTGACGCGGGGTCCGATCCGTCGAACTTTGAAAACTCCCGGGCGGCGGGGGTTTTTTGTTTTGGAATTCCGGTGCGGCAACGCTGCCGCTCCCCGGCGCGCCGCCTCATGGATTGCTGGTTGTCATTGAAAGCACCTGTCCCGAATATCTATTATTAATGGCCGCGGCGCTCCCCGGAGAACCGCCCGGCGTCACCTCCTTTGTGCCGAAAGCATACAATACCACAAAGGAGGGGGTTTTGTTGAAAAAATATCTGGTTTTCCTGCTGGTCGCGGCGCTGGTCTGCGGGAGCGCCGCCTGGTGCGCGCCGAAGGTGGAGAAGGTTCGCCTCTCGGAGGTGGTGCGCTCGGTCTTTTACGCGCCGCTGTATGTGGCCATCAACAAGGGATTCTTTAAGGAACAGGGGATCGATATCGATCTCTCCACCGCCTGGGGCACGGACAAAAGCGCCGCGGCGCTCGTCTCGGGCAGCGTCGACGTCAGCCTGATGGGGCCGGAAGGGGCGCTCTACGTCTACAATCAAGGCGCCGCCAACTATCTGGTGGCCTTTGCCCAACTGACCAAGGGCGACGGCTCGTTCCTGATGGGGCGCAAGCCGGCGCCCGATTTCGACTGGAAAGACCTGCGGGGCAAGACGATCATCGGCGCCCGTAAAGGCGGCATGCCGGAGATGGTCCTGGAGTACGTCCTGAAGCAGAACGGCATCAATATTCAGAAAGACGTCAACATTCTTCAGAATATCCAATTCACCGCCACATCCGGCGCGTTCCAGAGCGGAGTCGGAGACTATATCGCCTTGTTTGAGCCGACCGTCTCGGTCTTGGAGAAGGAAGGCATCGCCCACGTGGTGGCCTCGTTCCGGGTGGCCAGCGGCGTGGTGCCCTACACGGTCTTCCATGCCCGCAAAGACATGATCACCAAGAAAGCGGGCATGCTGCAACGCTTCACCAATGCCGTTTATAAAGGAGAGATCTGGGTCCAGAACCATTCGGCGGCGCAGATCGTCGAGAACATCCAGAGCTTTTTCCCGGATACCGACAAAGACATCGTCGCCCGCGCGGTCAAACGCTATCAGGCGCAGGATACCTGGAACCAGAATCCGATCCTGACCAAAGCGGCTTTCAGCCGGCTGCAGGACATCATCGAAAGCGCCGGCGAACTTCAAAAAAGAGTGCCCTATGAAAGAATGGTCAATACCAAATTTGCAGTGCAAGCCATCAAGGACGTTCAGGAATAATTAGCCGCCATGGGATAAAGTCCCTTTCCGAATCGATGCGACTTGCAAAAGGATTTTAAAACGACTTTATCACTGGCTTCAAGCAATGGCTGTGACCTTCCGGCTTTTTAGCCGGGTTTATCACAGCTCTTTTAGAAGCCATGTGATAAAGTCTTTGATTCAAAAGTCATCCTTTCAGTGGACTAAAAATCGACTTTATCACTTGCTTCTCTGAGCTTTTGTACTCAACCCGACCTTCGTCGGGGTTTATCACAACGCTTTTAGGAGGCCGACTATTTGAGCTTACACGAGGTGGAACTGTCCGGCGTCGGACTGAAGTACGTCAACAAAAGCGGCGAGATCGAGGCCCTGAAGGACGTGGACCTGGCGATCGGCGCCGAAGAATTCGTTTCCCTGATCGGTCCCAGCGGTTGCGGCAAAAGCACCATCCTGTCGCTCATCGCCGGAATGCTCTTTCCCACCGCCGGACGGATCGCCATCGCCGGGCAGGAGGTGAGCGGAACCTCCCCCAAAGTCGGCTATATGCTGCAGCATGATCACTTGCTGGAGTGGCGGACCATCCGGGCCAACGCCTTTCTGGGGCTGGAGATCCGCGGCTTGAACGACCGCGCCCACCGCGACCAGGCCGTGGCGATGCTGGAACGGTACGGCCTCAAAGATTTTCTGCACCGTTATCCCGCCGAATTGTCCGGCGGGATGCGGCAGCGGGCCGCCCTGGCGCGCACCCTGGCGCTGGGCCCCGAGGTGCTCTTGTTGGATGAGCCGTTTTCGGCCCTGGATTACCAGACCCGGCTCAACCTGGAAGAGGAAGTCTATCACATCCTCAAGCAGGAGAAGAAGACCGTGATCCTGGTCACGCACGACATCTCGGAGGCGGTGGCGCTCTCCGACCGGATCGTCGTGCTGACCCCCCGCCCCGGGAAGGTGAAGGCCGATTACCGGATCGAGCTGACCGGCAAAGACGGTTCGCCCTTCCAGGCCCGGCAGGCGCCGGAGTTCCGCCGTTATTTCCGGGAGATCTGGAATGATTTGGAGGTGCGCGATGCGGCTGCGCTGTGAAGAGGGAAGCGGCGGCCCGTGGCGCCGCTGGTTGCGCCGGGGGGCGGTCTCCGAGTTTCACGGCTGTTATTTAGAAACGGTCCGCCGCCAGGAGCTCTTGATCCGGTTCTACCAATGCCTGCTCCTGGTGGCGCTAGTGGCTTTTTGGGAGATCGGGGCCAACTTCAAATGGATTAACGCCTTTATCACCAGCCAACCCAGCAAGATCGGCGCGATGATCGCCCAGTTGCAAGCGACCGGGAAACTCTGGCCCCATATCGTGACCACCGTCGGCGAGACGACGCTCGGCTTCATCCTGGGAACCCTGAGCGGGACCATCATCGCCGTGCTGTTGTGGTGGTCCAGGACCATCGCCGAAGTGCTCGATCCGTATATCGTGGTGCTCAACAGCATTCCCAAAGTGGCGCTGGGACCGATCTTCATCGTTTGGCTCGGCGCGGGCACCCCGGCGATCATCGCCATGGCCCTGGGGATCTCGGTGATCGTCACCATCATGATGGTTTTTAACGGCTTCAACGAGGTCCATCCGGATAAGATCAGGCTATTGAAGAGCTTTGGGGCCAGCCGGGGCCAGATCCTGCGGAAAGTGACCCTGCCGGCCTCGGTCCCCACCATCATCGCCGCGCTCAAGGTGAATCTGGGACTGTCGCTGGTGGGCACGATCGTCGGGGAATTCCTGGTCTCCAAGGAAGGATTGGGGTATTTGATCGTCTACGGCGGGCAGGTCTTCAACATGAGCCTGGTCATGGCCAGCGTGATCATCCTCTGTGTGGTGGCGGTGGTGATGTATTACGCGGTGAGCCTGCTGGAAAAGAAATTTGTGCGCTGGAAGGGGAACTCCTAGCAGCCAGGTGATAAAGTCTCAAATTCGGAAATCATCCTTTCAATGGCTAAAAAATGCTTCAAGCAATCGCTGTGACCCTTCCGGCTTTTCAGCCGGTTTATCACAGCTCTTTTAGGAAAAATTGGCACGATCTACCGCCGCGCCGTGGAAACTAATCGCGGCTGGCGGCGTTTATCATGGATAGGGGCAAAATATCCATAACCAGCAACCACGGCTGGTTTTTATGCTATGAAGACGGCGACTGCCCAACGAGGCTACCGGCCTTTGGAATGCAATCTTAATTTAGAAATTTATTGATCCCCATAGGGTCAAGCCGGGACAGTTATGATCCATTGGGGATGATGGTATGATATGATATAAAAAATACGGTTCAAATTTGGAATATACGGGGATGGTTCTTTGAAACGAAAGCTATGGCTGATCACGATCATGATTTTCATACTCGGCGGGACCGCTGTCTATGCGGCCAATCTGACGCGGGACATGCAACAGAAACTGGAGAATATCCGCATGGCCTCGGCGGCCTATGACCGCAACGGCAAACTCATCGGCAATCTCTATTTCTACAACCGGATCTGGGCGTCATCCGACAGGATGACCCGGGATCTGCGGAATGCGGCCGTCGCCATTGAGGACTCCCGGTTTTACCAGCACAACGGGATCGACATCCGGGGCATGGCCCGGGCGGTGATCAAAGATCTGATGCCCGGCGGCGGGATGGAAGGCGGCAGCACTATCACGCAGCAATTGGCCAAGATCTCGCTGCTCTCCTCCGAACGGACGCTGGGCCGCAAGATCCAGGATATCTCGCTGGCCCTGGAGATCGAACAGGTCTACACCAAGAAAGAGATCCTGGAGATGTATCTCAACAGCGTCTATCTGGCCCACGGCAATGTCGGGGTGGAGGCGGCGGCCCGCTATTATTTCGGGAAATCCGCCAATCAACTGACTTTGGCCCAGTCGGCGACGCTCGCCGGGATGATTCAGAGTCCTGAGAATTATTCGCCGATCAAGCATCCGACCCAGGCCAAAGGCCGCCGGAATGTGGTGCTCCAAAAGATGCTGGAGCAGAAGTATATTACCAAGGCCCAATACCAGCGGGCGATCAAGGAGCCCTTGCGAGTCACCGGCCGCAGCAACGCCACCGCGGTCGCCGGCTATTTCCTGGATTACCTGCGGGAAGATTTATTGAAACATGAAGGCTTCACCGAGGATCAATTGCGCTTCGGCGGCTATAAGATCTATACTACCCTGGACTTGAATATCCAGAAAGCAGCCGAGGCGACCATGACCCAGCTCCCGAAGGTGCCGGCCAAAGTGCAGCCCCAGGGGGCGCTGGTGTCGCTGAATCCGAAGAATGGCGGTATTCTGGCCATGGTGGGCGGCAGCAGCTACCGGGAGAGCCAGTATAACCGGGCGGTCCGTTCGGCCCGCCAGCCCGGCTCGGCGATCAAGCCGTTCGTCTACGCCACCGCCTTGGAGCGGGGCTATACGGCGGCCAACATCATGGAGGATAAGCCGATCTCTTTCACCCTGGGGAACGGGAAAACCTGGGCGCCCATTAATTACGACCGCACCTTCCACGGCCGGATGAGTTTGCGGGAAGCCTTGCGGAATTCCACCAACACGGTCGCCGTGCAATTGCTGCAGGAGGTCGGGGTCAGAAATGTGGCCGAACAGATGGAACGGATGGGCATCACCACCCTGGTCAAGCAGGGAGCGACCAACGACCTGAACCTCGCGGCGCTGGGGCTGGGCGGGCTCACCAAGGGCATCACCCCGTTGGAGCTGGCGGCGGCCTATATCCCCTTCGCCAACCAGGGTGAGTATCAGAGACCCTATTGCGTGACGAAGGTGTTGGACCGCCACGGCAACCTGTTCAAACAGTAC
The DNA here is from genome assembly GCF_004340685.1 of Hydrogenispora ethanolica. NCBI lineage: Bacteria > Bacillati > Bacillota > Hydrogenispora > Hydrogenispora ethanolica. The sequence continues at coordinate 185,244 of NZ_SLUN01000003.1, forward strand.
GGCCCGGCCGCGTCCAAGAAGGTGCTGACGCCGCAGACCGCCTATATCATGACTGTGCTGATGCAAGACGTCGTGGAACGGGGCACCGGAGTCCGGGCCAGGCTGGCCGAGCGGCCGGTGGCCGGAAAGACCGGGACCACCAGCGATTACACCAACGCCTGGTTTGTCGGGTATACGCCGGATGTCCTGACCGCGCTGTGGATCGGCAATGACCAGCAAGGACAGCCGATGATCTATAAGCGCCTTAATCTGGGCAGCGCCAGCGCAGCCGAGCTGTGGGGCAAGTATATGAAACGGCTCGACCTGCGGAAGACGCCCGCCCAATTCGAGGAACCGGAGGGCATCGTCTGGGCCGAAGTCGATCGCCATTCGGGCCAGGCGGTTCCCGGATGGTTGAGCAAAGACACCTACCAGGAGGTCTTTGACGAGAAAAATGTCCCGCAGAGCACTGCTTACAAGGTCTGGCACTGGTTTTTCCAGGAACCCAAACCATCCGGCGGTACGACTCCGGCCCCGAATGAAGCGGACGACCAAGCGGCGCAGCAGCAAGGCCTCTTTTAGAAGCAGTTTCCCATACGGACCCCCTTCTCCCACGCCGGAGAAGGGGTTTTTCTTTCCTCAAATTTGTTGTCGCCGAAGATAGGAGGGGATGATGGTATCGCCCGGTTGGAGGCGAGCGATCCTCCGCGGCTGCGGCTCTTATAAATGACATTGATCTGACTTTTATTTGCCGTTCTATCGGATTCCGGGAACGAACACCGCTTTTGATTCCATTGGATGAGCGGATGTGACATCAAAGATGACATCCAGGTGACATTTTTTGAAATGCGGCTATTGATCAAGCCGATGTTTCGTGATATGATAATAATAATTTATCACAATAATAATTTATTATACATAACGAGAGAAAAAAGCTTTCCGGGGAGTTGGTTGTCATCCACCCATTATTGGAAAAGTACGTTCCCATGGTCGATTTTTTAGCGGAAGTGCTCGGCGATGATGCCGAGATTGTGCTGCACGACATGTCGGACATCAACAATTCGGTGGTCGCCATCCGCAACAGTCATGTCAGCGGCCGGGAGATCGGCGCACCCGCGACCAATCTGGTTCTCAAGATTCTGAAAGATCATAAATACGGGGACACGAACTATATCACCAATTACCAGGGGGTATCGGGGAGCGGGAAAAATCTGCGCTCTTCCACCTACTTTATCAAGGACGACCAGCGGCGGATCGTCGGCATGCTCTGCATCAACATCGACTTTGAGAAGCTCGCCCAATTCCGCAACTATCTGGACAATCTGATCGGTTTCGCCCCCGACAGCAACGCCGAAAAGACGGTGGAGCGGTTCAGCGCCTCCGTGAGCGAGCTGGCCCTGGAGAGCATCGAAACCGTCATCACAAACTTCGGCATCTCTCCGGAGCGGATGTCCCAGGATGAAAAGATCGAGATCATCAAGGAACTCAACAACAGCGGCGTTTTTTTACTAAAGGGTTCTATCGGCGAAGTCGCTTCCCAGCTGAAAGTCTCCGAAGCTACCATCTACCGATACCTCAATAAGGTTAAAAAGGAGTAATGAACGGCAATGACAGAAATGATCAGCACCGCAAACGCACCGCAAGCCATCGGACCGTACTCGCAAGCCATTAAAGTGGGGAATCTGCTGTTTGTCTCGGGGCAGTTGCCGGCCGATCCCGCCACCGGCAACATCGTCGGCGAGGATATCACGGTCCAGACCGGACAGGCGCTGAGCAATCTCCGGACCATCCTGGCCACGGCGGACATGAGCCTGGCGAACGTGGTCAAAGTGAGCGTCTTCCTGGCGGATCTGAATGATTTTACCGCCATGAATCAGGTGTACGCCACCTTTTTCAGCGCCCCGTATCCCGCCCGCGTCGCCGTACAGGTGGCACGGTTGCCCAAGGACGCGCGGGTCGAGATCGAAGCTATCGCTTGCAAGGAAACGGCGGCCTCCTAAAAGCGTTGCGATAAGCCCTGCCGAAGGCCAGGGTGAACACAAAAGCTCAGAAAAGCAAGTGATAAAGTCGTTTTTTAGTCCATTGAAAGGATGATTTCCGAATTTGAGGACTTTATCACATAGCCTCTAAAAAAGCCGGAATTCCTGGCGTTTTACAGCCTTCGCGGCTTAGGATAACGGACAACTTGGATCGTACATAACCATTGGGCGCAGTACCGGCCGTGCAAGGGACACCATTGCGAAGCAGGCTTGGCGAATCGGCAAGCTGCGACGGGGGAGGTGGGATGCGAAGGAGCGTATTTCCAAAGGGATTGTCTTAAAAATCATATAAAACAAAGGAGTGTATCGAGTGAAAAGGTTTCTTTTAGTCCTCTGCCTGGTGGTCGCCCTCGTCGGAATTCCGGCGTTCGCGGAGACCAAGACCATCAATTTCCTGGAAGTCATGACCAGCCCGGAACGGACCGCCATGCTCAAAGGGATGATCGACGAATATGAGTCCAGCCATCCCGGGGTAAAGGTCAATCTGATTTCGCCCCCGTACGAACAGGCCGACCAGAAGGCCACCCTGATGCTCAACTCCAATCAGCCGCTGGACATCATCGAGGTCCGCGACAATACCATCAAACAATTCGTCAACAACAAAAAACTGACCAATCTGGCCAAATACTATCGCAGCTGGAAAGAGGCCAAGACCTTAACCCCGGTCTCGGTGGCCGCCGCCAAAACCGTGGACAACACACCGTACATCATTCCGCAATGTATCTTCATCAAAGCGCTGTTCGTCCGGAAAGACATCCTGGAGAAAAACGGCGTCACCACCTTGCCGAATACCATTGCCGAGCTGATCAACACTTGTATCAAAATCACCAACCCGGCCAAGAACCAATACGGTTTCGCCTGGCGCGGCAAGTCCAGCGAGATGAAGTTCTCAGACTACTTTGCCTCAGCCTACGTCAAAGACATCAAAAAAGATGCCGTGCTCTATTCCGAAGAGAAAAATTATTTCACCGATCCTCGTTACGTCCAAGGCATGAAAGCCTATGTTGAATTGTTCAAGAAAGGCGCGCCGCAAGACGCCATCAACTGGGGCTTCAACGAACAGATCAACGGCTTTGTCTCCGGAATCACGCCCTTCCTGATCCAGGACCCGGACGCCATTCCGTTGATCGACAAGATGTTGGACCCCGAGAAGTATGTGGTCATCCCGGTTCCGGTCGGTCCTACCGGCATGGCTTACCTGGATTACGGCTTCACCGGCCTGGGCATTCCCAGCTACTCCAAGAATGCGGCCCAGGCTTGGGACTTCATTAAGTGGATGAGTTCAGCCGAGAAGAATGCCTATTTCTGCGAGCATTACGGCGCGCTTCCGGTACAGAGCACTGCCTTCAAGACCAACAAGTACTTCCAGGGCAAACATTACCAGGCCTTCTTGAAAGAAATGACCACCCCCAGCAAGTATGTATTCAAACCGTTCCCGCAATCCTCGCCGAAATGGCCGGGATGGGGTTCGATCCATGAAGCCGACATGCAGAGCGTTCTGCTGGGCCAAGCGAAGCTGGAGACGGTTTTGGCCAAATGGAAGGATTACTGGACGAAGTAATAGCGTCCGGACGTAAGTCGGGAGAGGCGCGAGTACCGTCCCTGCGGGGTAGGAGGCGCCTCTCCTTTAACAAAGTTTGGAGGTGCCCCAGTGCGACGGAATCCGATGGGTTTTCTGATTGCAATCATGCTTCCGGCCTTTTTGTTCTTGGGATTGGTGATCTTCTTCCCGGTAATCAAGGGTATCCTGATTGCGTTCCAGAATTATAACCTCAACAACGATCTTTCGCTGGTCCGCTTTAACGGCCTGGATAATTTCAAGGCTATCCTGACCGATCCCAATTTCAATTTCTGGCGCATTATCATCAATACGCTGATCTGGATCTATGTATCGCTATTCTTCCAATTCGTTTTGGGCTTTATTTTGGCGTTGCTGCTCAGAGAACCATTTCGCGGCCGGGGCGTCTATTCCGGCCTGGTCTTTTATCCGTGGGCACTCTCGGGGTTTGCCATCGGCTTGATCTGGGCCTGGATCTTCAACGGCCAATTTGGCATGGCCAACGATATTTTGATGCGGTTGCATCTGATCCAGCAGCCGATCGGATTTTTGTCCGATCCCAGCTTTGCCATGATCTCGGTCATCATCGTGAATATCTGGTACGGCGTGCCTTTCTTCGCCATCATGCTGCTGGCGGCGTTGCAATCCATACCCAAGGAGCTGTTCGAGGCCGCCCAGATTGACGGCGCCAACTCCGTCAAACGGCTGTTCTACATCACCATTCCCTATATCAAGGCGACCATTGTCAGCACGGTGCTGCTCCGCACCATCTGGATTATGAATTTCCCCGAAATCATCTATGCGATGACCGGCGGCGGCCCGAATAACGCCACCAATATTCTGGCGACGCAAATGATCAATAAGATCCTGAAATTTTACGATTATGGCCAGGGATCGGCCATGGGAGTCATCATCATGGTGCTTTTGTTCGCTTGCGCCATCATTTATCTGCGGGCGTCGGGCGCTAAAGAGGAGGGTGCAGTATGAGTATGAATGGTGCCGCTTTGGTTCCCCGCATCGGGCCCGCCCGGATGGCCCGCCTCAAGCGGCTGCTGTTTGTGGCGGCCCGCGTCATCTTGCTGGCGCTGTTCCTGGTCGCGGCGTTGTTGCCGTTGTATTGGGTGGTGGTCACCTCCTTAAAGGGCGGCCGGGAGATTTATGCGTTCCCCATCCGTTACTTGCCGGAGCGCTTCAATCTGGAGAACTATGCCTATCTCTTCAAGATCAGCAATTTTCAGCTTTATTTTCGTAACAGCGTCTTCGTCTCCCTGATGGGTTCGGCCGGGGCCCTGTTCATCTCGATGCTCAGCGGCTACGCGCTGTCGCGGTTCCGCGCCAAACGGGTGCGGCTGATGTTCCTGCTGGGAATGTACTTTACCCAGATCATTCCCACCTACATGATCATGACGCCGCTCTATTCGTTCCTCGCCCAACTGGGGCTGAGCGACAACCTGATGACGCTGTCCGTGATCTATATCGGGATGATGATCGCTTTCTCCACCATCATGGGGAGCGGGTTTTTCGCCATGGTCCCGGTATCGGTGGAAGAAGCGGCCCAGATCGACGGCTGTTCCCGCTTCCAGGCCCTGTTCCAGATCGTGGTTCCCTTGGTCCTGCCGGGCCTGGCGGCCATCTTCAGCTTCGCCTTCGTCAATATCTGGAACGAACTGTTCCTGGCGGTCATGTTCATGAGCTCCGAACAGCATATGACGGTGCCGGCGGCGCTGAATTCATTCATTTCCAAAGCCGGCGTCAGCTGGGGCGTCCTGAGCGCGGGGATCGTGGTGGCGCTGCTGCCGACCCTGATCGTGTTCGCATTCGCCCAAAAGTACATTGTGGTGGGTCTCACCGAAGGGGCCATCAAAGAATAAACATTATATTCAGAATGCCCGTCCCGGCGAGGGGCGGGTGAAAGGGAGCATTGTTTAGGATGAGCCAGAAAAAGAATGTCACTGAAATACTCCATCACCTGGGAGAGGAAGAATTTCCTTTCGGAGCGGTCAGCCCGCCCTTATTTCAGACTTCGATTTTTGCATTTCCGACGTTTGAAGATTTCCGGCGGGCGCTGGGGGATGAAACCCACAACTGTCTGTACACCCGGGGCAATAATCCCACGGTGAATCTGCTGGAAAGCAAGATCGCCGCCCTGGAACACGGCGAGCGGGCCAAACTGGTCAGCTCGGGCGCGGCCGCCATCTCCGCCAGCGTCTTGGCGTTTTTAAAGACCGGGGATCACGTCGTGATGGTGCGCGACGCCTATAGTTGGGCCAAGACGTTGCTGGAGAAATACCTCGCCCGTTTCGGGGTGGAATATACTTATGTCAGTGGCACGGATGAGGCGGAAATTGCAGCGGCCATCCGACCCAATACCAAGATCATTTACCTGGAGAGTCCGACCACCTTCACTTTCCTGCTGCAAGATCTGAAGGCTGTGGCCGCTCTGGCCCGGAAGCACGGGATCAAGACCGTCATCGACAATACCTGGGCGACGCCGATCTATCAAAATCCCCTGGATTACGGCGTGGACCTGGTGGTCCATTCGGGCACCAAATATTTTGGCGGCCACAGCGATCTGGTGGCTGGCGTCATTGTCGGCAATACCGCGGATATCGAGCATATCTTCGCGACCGAGTTTTTGAATATCGGCACGGTGCCGGATCCCTTCATGGCCTGGCTGATGCTGCGGGGCTTGCGGACCCTGCAGGTCCGGATGCGGACCCATTACGCCAATGCGTTGCGGGTCATCGACTATCTGGCCCAACATCCCAAAGTGGAGGAGATTTATTATCCGTTCTACGCCAAACATCCCCAGTACGAGCTGGCCAAGGCCCAGATGCGTGGCGGTTCGGGGCTGTTCTCGCTGAAACTGGCCACCCGGAATGAGGCGCGCGTCGCCGCCTTCACCAACCAGTTGCGCTTCTTCAAACGGGCCGTCAGTTGGGGCGGATATGAGAGCCTGGTCTTCCCGTATGCGGTGGGTCATCCCGACGCGCCGGATCATTTGATCTCGGTGGTCCGTTTCCACATCGGGCTGGAGGAGCCGGAGCTGTTGATCGAGAGCCTGGAAACGGCCTTGAAAGCCATTTGAGCTTAGGCCATTCTCCAATATGGAAAATGAAACCGGCGCGAGGTTGCAGCGCCGGTTTTTTGCAAAGACTGAAGGATAATCTTGGCCGTCGCCGAATAAAACTCTCAAGAATTACGGCGTTTTGCGAATCCTATTCGAAGCGTTGTGATAAACCCTGTCCGAAGGCCAGGGTGGATACAAAAGCTCAGAGAAGCAAGGGATTAAGTCAGTTTTATACCTTTTAGCAAGCAATTTCCGGCTCAAAAGACTTTATCACATGGCTTTCAGAACCGGAGCGACTCCGGGACAGGATGAATCAATTTTCCGTTGGGACAGGGGTGGCGTGATGCGGCTGGATCGGTATCTGGCGAATATGGGCTGCGGCAGCCGGAGCGGGGTGAAACGCTGGATCCGCTCCGGGGCGGTGACCGTCAACGGCCGCACGATCCGGGACGAGGCTTTTCAGTTGGAACCGGGGGTGGATGAGGTTTGCGGGGACGGCCGGCCCGTCCGTTGGGTCCAGTATCTCTACCTGATGTTGAACAAGCCGGCCGGAGTGGTCTCGGCCACCGAGGACCAGCGCGACCGGACGGTCTTGGACTTGCTGGAGGAGCGGTTCCGGAATAAGGATCTATTCCCCGTCGGCCGGCTGGATAAGGATACCGAGGGCCTGCTGCTTTTGACCAACCATGGCGAGCTGGGCCATCGCCTGCTGGCGCCCAAGAAACACGTTCCCAAGCGCTATCTGGCCCGGGTGGACGGCCCGGTGGACGATGGGGACCGGGCGGCCTTCCGGGCCGGGATCGATATCGGCGGTTACCGGACGTTGCCGGCGGAGCTCCTGATCCTGGACGCCGGAACCCGCTCGGAAGTGGAAGTGATCATTCATGAAGGGAAGTTCCACCAGATCAAGCGGATGTTCGAGGCCGTCGGCAAACCCGTGCTCTACCTCAAGCGGGTCGCCATGGGCGAGTTGGAGCTCGATCCCGCTTTGCGGCCGGGCGAGTACCGGGAATTGACCCCGGCGGAGGCCGGGCGGCTGTTGCAAACGGCCGGCCTGGCGCCGGAGAGTTCGTGAAGGAGGATGGGTATGAAGACTATCGGATTGATCGGCGGGATGAGTTGGGAGTCATCCAGCGAATACTACCGGATCATCAACCAGGCCGTCGCGCGGCGGCTGGGCGGGAGCCATTCCTGCCGGAGCATCATGGTTTCGGTGGATTTTGCCGAGATCGCGGCGCTCCAGCACCGGGGGGAATGGGCGGAGCTGACCCGGATGATGATCGAGGCGGCCCGGAAGCTCGAGGCCGGCGGGGCCGAGCTGGTCCTCATCTGCACCAACACCATGCATAAAATGGCCGACGCAGTCCAGGAACAGTTGGGGGTTCCGCTGCTGCACATCGCCGACGCCGTCGCCGACCGCATCCGGGAGGCCGGCTTGAGCCGGATCGGACTGCTCGGCACCAAGTTCACCATGGAGGAGCCTTTTTACAAGGACCGGCTGGCCTGGCGGCAACCGCTCCGGGTGACGGTCCCCGATGCGGCGGCCCGGGAAACCGTGCACCGGGTGATCTATGACGAGCTGGTCCGGGGGATCATCAACCCCGCTTCCAAAGCGGCCTTCCAGCAGATCATCGGGACCATGGCCGCGGCCGGCGCCCAGGGGATCGTGCTCGGCTGCACCGAGATTCCGTTATTGATCAAGCCGGAGGATGTGCCGGTCCCGCTCTTCGACAGCACCGCCATTCACGCCGAAAAAGCGGTGGAGCTGGCCCTGCAATAGCGGCGGGGCCGGCGGAACCTTCCGGAAGAAAGTCGAAATTCGAAGATGTCCTCAGGCGTCCGCTTTCTAAACCGTTTTTTCCTTCCTCTGTTACTTTCGATGGAAAAACCAGAGCCGTTACTCTCCGAGAACGGTTGTGAATCATTCAAGATGTTCGCCGAGCGGCTGTGCATGCTTTCTCTGTCACCGCGCATGATCACTCGGTTATGGCGTATGTTCGCATAGTAATTGTACAAGCTTACACGGTTACTGTGCGAGCTCTCGCAGTTGCCGTGCATCCCGGCGCAGCCGCCGCGCATGATCGCCCGGTTGCCGCGCATGCTTGCACAGTGGCCGGGCGGGCTCGCACAGTGGCTGAAACGCCATGCCCAGCGCGGCGGCGCCGGTACATTTTGGCACGCCGTATCGGGTACGGTTTCATCCGAAGTACAGCTCAATCATTTTCCTGGCCCGGACCGATCTCCAATAATTCCGTCGCCGGGACCTCCAGCTGGAGGTCGGAATTCAGATCCCGGATCCGGGTCGCGCCGTCGGCTTGGACATTTTCGATCCAGACCGGCAGGTTTTGATAGGTGACGTAGATTGTCTCCGGGGATTCCAGGATCGCCCGGGCGCGTTCTTTCTCCATCGACTTTCACTCCTTGGCTTTCGTTTGGTCGGATCTTATTTTGTACATTTTTTGCGCGAACCTATCCGGAAAGGGCGGATTTTTTCAACGCATCCCCGCGGATGATGCCGCGGGTCCGGCGTTCGCCCGCCAAGAAGCGCCGGGGAGTGTGGCGGACCGGCCGGATTGCGCCGAAGGGCACGGTTGCTGTGGGGAGGCGGGGGAAACTTCTTCCGACATATCTTGCGTTTTCCAATGATCGCCCTTGATTGGTCCGGCATTCCTCTTTATAATGAAGGGGGATAACGGCCAATGGAGGTTTGCGCATGATCAAAGAGTTTAAAAATTTCGCCCTGAAAGGAAATGTTCTCGATCTGGCCATCGGCGTGGTGATCGGGACGGCGTTCGGCAAGATCGTCAGTTCATTGGTGGATGACATCATTATGCCGCTGGTGAGCGTGATCACCGGCAAAATTGATTTCAGCAATTTGTTTATCGCGTTGAACGGCGCGGCCTACCCGACGCTGGCCGAGGCCAAGAAAGCCGGCGTGGCCACGATCAACTACGGCAGCTTCATCACGGGCGTGGTCGATTTTCTCTTGATCGCCTGGTCGATCTTTCTGTTCGTCCGCTTCCTGGACCGTTTCAAGCCCAAAGCGGCGCCCGGGCCCGCCCCGCGCGAGTGCCCCTATTGCCTGAGCGCCATCCCGGCGCGGGCGGTTCGTTGCCCGCATTGCACCTCCAACCTTGAAGGCGCGGCCAAATGAAGGCCCGGCGGGGGCGCTGCCCGAACCGGGCCGGAATCTCGGAATCCTGACAACTGAACATAAGGAGGAAGTCTTGTGAAAGCATTTATGGATGAGAATTTTCTGCTGACCAATCCGACGGCGATCGCGCTCTATCACGAACACGCCAAGGACATGCCGATCTTTGACTATCATTGCCACCTGAGTCCCAAAGAGATCGCCGAAAACAAGCGCTACCGCAACATCACCGAGATCTGGCTGGGCGGCGACCATTATAAATGGCGCGCGATGCGGACCTTCGGAGTCGCTGAACGCTACATTACCGGCGATGCCCCGGACAAGGAGAAGTTTCTCAAGTGGGCCGAGACCATGCCGTACTGTATCGGCAATCCTTTGTACCACTGGACTCATCTGGAATTGAAACGGTTCTTCGGCATTGACAAGCTGTTGTCGCCGGAAACGGCCGAGGAGATCTGGGAGAAATGCAACGCCCTGCTGCAAAAGGACGAATTTACCGCCCGCGGCCTGATCCAGCGCTCCAACGTCAAGGCGCTCTGCACCACCGACGACCCGGTGGATACCTTGGAATACCACCAAGCGTTGGCCAAAGATTCATCGTTCGGCGTCAAGGTCATGCCCGCCTGGCGGCCTGACAAAAGCTTCAACATTGAGAAGCCCGGCTTCGCCGAGTGGCTGGCCAAGCTGGAGCAAGTATCGGGGATCGCGATCCGGAGTTTCGCCGACCTGACCCAGGCGCTCCTGAAACGGCTCGACTTTTTCCACAGCGTCGGCTGCCGCCTCTCCGACCACGCCATGGATCCGGTGGTCTTTGAAGAGAGCAATGCCGACGAGGCCACGGCCATTCTCCAAAAGGGCCTGGCCGGCGAGAGCCTGACCGACCTGGAGATCCGGAAATACAAGACCCAAGTCATGCTCTTCCTCGGTCGCGAGTATGCCCGCCGGGGCTGGGTGATGCAGTTGCATATCGGGACGATCCGCAACAACAGCCAGCGGATGTTCAAGCTCTTGGGACCGGATACCGGTTTTGACACCATCGGCGATTACACCTACGCCTTGTCGCTCTCCCGTTTCCTCGACCGTCTCGACCAAACCGACGAGCTGCCCAAGACCATCCTCTACTGCCTGAATCCGCGTGACAATGAACTCTTGGGAACGATCTGCGGCTGTTTCCAGGGCGGCGGCATCAAGGGCAAGATCCAGTTCGGTTCCGGCTGGTGGTTCAATGACCAGAAAGACGGGATGATCCGCCAGATGGTGGCCCTCTCCAACTTGGGGCTGCTCAGCCTGTTCGTGGGGATGATCACCGATTCGCGGAGCTTCCTCTCCTACACCCGGCATGAGTATTTCCGGCGGATTCTCTGCAATCTGCTGGGCGAATGGGTTGAGAACGGCGAAGTGCCGGACGATCGCAAATTGTTGGGAGAGATCGTCGAGAACATCTGCTTCGGCAATGCCGAGCGCTATTTCGAGATCCCAATGTAATCCGGGAGATTTCCCGAATCAGCTGGCAAATTTAAAACCCTTGCGATTCGCAAGGGTTTTTTGCCGCCCGATAACCGGGCGGCAAAATCTTACGCCGACCGCCAGTGGGGAACTGGTCCCGGCCCCAGCGACCCGCAGCTGCCAAAGTGTGGCGCTTCCGTTATAATTTATACCAATACCAGAGATTTGTTAATTTGAAAAACACCTGCCAGTCCAAGCAACCCTTGCCGCGGTACATAGGTTATGGAAAGGGGAAAATAGAGATGCAACCTAAAAAAGTTCGCTCCGGCTCTGGCCTGGTGTTGGTGGTGGCGTTAGTTCTGGGCGCTGGATATCTCGCCCGCGGCTTGAAGCTATGACGTTTTTCGTTCCGGCTCCCCATGCAAAACAAAAACCGGCCAGTCTTTTTTAGAAGGCTGCCGGTTTTTTGATCGGAATGAAAGGCTTACAAAACGTTTTCGCCGCTCTCTTTGGTGCGGACCCGGACCACCTCGTCGATGGCGGAGATGAAGATCTTCCCGTCGCCGGCGGCGCCGGAACCGCTGATGTCGCAGATGGTGTCGACCACCGCCTGGCATTCGGAATCCTTGACGACCAGCATGATCAGTTTTTTGGGCAAAAAATCGACCCGGTACTCGCCCACCCGCCATTGCAGGGAGATGCCCCGCTGACTGCCGCGGCCCTTGACATCGAACACCGTCATCCCGAAGATATTCAGTTTTTCCAAAGCCTCTTTCACTTCGCCCAGTTTCTCTTCGCGAATGATCGCTTCGATCTTTTTCATGGCCCAATCCTCCTCTTCGAAAATTCCCTTAGTAATATGCTTCCTCGCCGTGCTGGGAGATGTCCAGGCCGACTTGTTCCTCGGCATCGGTGACGCTCAGGCCCAAGACCAGATCGATCAGTTTGGCCAGGCCGTAAGTAACCGCGAACGAGAAGACGATCACCACGGCGGCGGAGATGACCTGCGCTCCCAGCAAGGCGCCATTACCGAGAAGCAGTCCGTCGGCTCCGGCCGGGTTAATGGCTTTGCTGGCGAAGATGCCGGTGGCGATGGCGCCCCAGAGACCGCCCATGCCGTGGCAGGCCCAGACATCCAACGATTCGTCGATCTTCCAGTGATTCCGGATCATGATGCAGAAGTAGGAGATGGCCGCTCCGACCGCGCCGATGACAATGGCGGAGGCAGGGGAGACGAAACCGGAGGCTGGAGTGATCGAGACCAGGCCGACGACTGCGCCGGTGGCCATGCCGATGGCGCTGGGACGGCGATAGAGCCAGTTGATCGCCATCCAGGTCAAGCCGGCGGCGGCGGCCGCGGTGTTGGTGGTCAGGAAGGCGTTGACGGCCAGACCGTTGCTCCCGAGCGCGCTGCCGCCGTTAAAGCCGAACCAGCCGAACCAGAGCAGGGCCGCGCCGATGACCGTGAAAGGCACGTTGTTCGGCTCCATGGCCACGGTGCTGAATCCCTTGCGTTTCTTGATCACCATCGAGAAGGCCAGGGCCGAGAATCCGGCCGTGATATGGACCACGGTGCCGCCGGCGAAGTCCAGCGCGCCGAGATTCCGGATCCAGCCGCCCAGGGCCCAGACCCAGTGGCAAACCGGATTATAAACCAAAGTCGCCCACAGCACCGAGAAGATTAAGAAGCTGCTGAACTTGATCCGTTCCACGAATGCTCCCGAGATTAAGGCGGGGGTAATGACGGCGAACATCATCTGAAACGTTGCGAAGGCCAAATGGGGAATGGTCGTCGCGTAGTCGGGGTTCGGAGCATACCCCACGCCGCTCAATCCCAGCCATTTGAAGGTGCCGATCAGGCCGTGCACATCCGGGCCGAACGATAAGCTGTATCCGTATACGATCCATTGAATGCTGATCAAAGCGATCATCGAAAAGCTGAACATGATCGTTGAGAGCAAATTCTTCTTCCGGACCATCCCGCCATAGAAAAGGCCCAGCGCCGGAGTCATCAACATGACCAAAGCCGATGAAATTAATATCCATGCGGTGTCGCCGGTGTTCATCAATCCAACCTCCTAAAGTAATGTATGTGTAATATTACATATGGATGATATCATATAACTAACATTCGATCAACATTGATATACTATTTATATAATTAAAATGTATATATTGCTCATATATTAACAAATAAGTTACACAATAGTGCGACTTGGAAAGCGAAAGGGGGTGACTGAGAAAAGAAAAACTCCGCGCGATGGCGGAGTTTACAGGGAGGAGGTTTGTATGTTCGAAGAGCCGATTCTTTGCAAGGGGATGGCCCCGAGATTGCGGTAGCGATCGTGAGGCCGTTCGGCATTGTAATGATGCAGCCAACGTTCGAACTCTTCCTGCAGTTGTTCGACGCTCTGCAACGGCGGCGCCTGACAGAGCGGATTGAAGAATTCGGCAACGGCGATGTTTTCAAACCGTTCGATGAATCCGTTGGTCCGGTGGAGATCCGATTGAATCACGCGGTGATCGATCTCGTTGAGAGCCAGATAGAGTTGATAGTGATGCCGTGGTCCGCCGTAATACTCCCGGTTTTTATTGGTGATGACGGCGGCTACCGGCAGCTGGCGGCCGCGAAAGAAAGGCAGAACGTCGTTGTGCAGGAGGGCTACCGCGCAATCCGGGACTTTGCTGGGATGGATCAGCCCAAAGGCATAGCTGCTGAAGGTGTCGATGACGATGTGCAGGTAGAGCTTTCCCAAATGTTTGAGCGATTTGAGGAACAAAGTATCCTGAGCCAGGACTTCCCCGGGCCGGACGCTCTCGTCGTTCCGCTCCCGCAGACAGGGGTTGGCGGCTTCCAATAGATGCAGCTGTTCGTCGCTGAGCACCGAAAAATCGGCGGCGTGATTCGTCTCCAGCGCGTTCAATCGCTCTGTCTTGGTGCCTAGGTGATATTTGATCAGAATGTTTTGGACCGTCGGCGAACTGATTTTGATATTGTATTTTTTGAGATGCTCGCTGATGCGGATGCACCCCCAACCCGGGTGTTCGAGGCAGAGACCCAGGATTCGCTGGACGGTCGCGGGCGGAGTGGACTTGGGATGTGATTTGGGAACGAGCGGGGCCGCGTATAGGCTTTCGATGCCCTCGCTTTGATATTTCTGTTTTAGTTCCGACATCACGGAAGGCGAGGCGCCACGATGGTAAGCGTTGCCGATGTTGCTCAGTGCCAATGACAGATCGTTGATGCTTACCCGTGTGGGACTGGTCTTATCGGAGCAGCTCATGGTTATCCCTTCCTTTCGTGACGATGCCGGCACGGACGTTTGTTTTGGTCCGGGGTATTCATCTGAATGTTGACACTAAGATAACTCGAGGTAAACAGAAAAGTAGCGTTCCTCGGATTATATTATTCTTAATATTAACATATATATTACACTTATTCAATCGATACTGGAATATATAACATAAATATTACATTAAGAAATGTTGAAAAAGGCGGCGCACACGGCGCCGCCCGGGGTTCCGGAGAATGCTAGTGGTCGGAAGGAGAATAGCCGAGCGACAAGGAGATTGCTTTGGCCGCGGCTTGCAGTTGTTCGAGGAGAAGCTGCTCCTCGGGGGTTAAGGATGTACCGGAGACGGGACGGAAGACACTCAGGGCGCCGCTGCAGATCTTCAGATAATTGAAGATCGGCACGCTGATTTCCCGAACTGTGCCGCTGAAATCGCTGACCTCGGCGGCGAAACCCTGCTGGTGAATGGAATCCAGGACCGCGGCGAACCGGCCCGGGTCGCTGAGGAGCTGGCTGCCGGAGAAGAACTCGCTCCATTTGCGGCGTTCGTCGGCGGGGAGAAAAGCCAACATCACCTTGCCGGAGCTGGTCTGGCAGGAGGGGACCGGGATGCCGGTCTGGATCCCGAACTGGATCGGTCCCGAAGCTTTGATGCAGTCGGAATAGATGACGTTGTGGTTGGATAACACGGATAGATAAATTGATTCCCTTAAATCCGAGGCCAGCTGGTTCATGTAGGGCAGGGCGATGGGTCTGAGTTCCACCGACTGCAACGCGGCGTTACCGATCAGGAACGCCTTGTACCCCAACCGGTAATGACCGGTCAACTTGTCGCGGTCGACGAACCCGCTGCGGCATAAGGTGTTTAATAAACGATACGTCGTACTGATGCTGAGTTTGGAGATCTGACTGAGCTTGGTGAGGCTGAGTAGGCTGTTCTGTTCGGCCAGTATTTCGAGGAGTGCCAGCGTCCGTTCGACGGTCTTGACTTTGATCTCGCGAAGTTCCGAGGCTTTTTTCAAAAAAACCACCTTCTAACCTTCTTCGGCATATCGGGGCGGGGTTGGATGGAAAACGAAAATGGAAGATGCCGTTTCCTTCCGGCGAGCGCGCCACGAAGCGGCGACCGATGCGGTGAAAGGAGTGGGGCGCATTTTCCGCGCGGGTATGCTGAAGAAAACCATCTTGTAATTGATTCTGATTCTATGATAAATGATATGTTCGTGTCAATAGTTTTGCAATTTTTACAAGAAACTAACACGCACTTAATACGCAGCCGGTTTTTGCCGGCAATTTTCCAGCGATCGCCATCCTTCATAACAGACGAATAACAATCGCGCTCCTTTCTCAAAGGGATCGAAACGGTTTTCGGGATGGTTTTTCCGCTGTAAAAAAGGGTAATTCGGGTCGTGGTCGAATAGATATGTCAAGTCGGATATTCCCTCTTTTTGGGGATTTGTTTTACGGAGAGGAATGGAAGGTTCCGAAAACGATCGTGATAAGCTGAATTCAATTTCTCATCAGCATCATGTCCTTAAGGCCGGACATGATGGAAAAAATGAAGGGAATCAAGTCGGGATATGATTCCGGGGCGGCGCGAACCGCTCTCCGGTTGAAAGGAGCATGGCTATGTCGATACAGACGGAACGTTCGAAGATCTTACTCATCGGAGCGGGACCGGTCATCATCGGACAGGGCGGCGAGTATGATTATGCCGCGGTGCAGGCGGGCCGCTATTTGCGCGCCTCCGGCCATTCTTTGGTGGTCGTCAACAGCAATGCGGCTGCGCTCGGGACCGACCGGGAGGAGGCGGACCGGACCTATCTGGAACCGCTGAATGCCGGGGTGCTGGAGCAGATTATCATCAAGGAACAGCCGCATGCCGTGGTGACCACACTGGGCGGGCAGACCGCCCTGAACCTCGGATATCGCTTGGCCCGCGACGGCGTCTTCCAGCGCTATCATGTGGAGCTGCTCGGTCCGGCGCCGGAAACCGTGGCGCATACCGAAGATCCGGCCCGGCTGCAAGCGACATTGCCAGGGCTGGGACTGCCGGTTCATCGTATCCACGCCGCGGAAAGCATCGGGGCAGGAATTGAGCTGGGCCGAAGCCTCGGTTTTCCGGTGGTGGTCAAGAGCCGGGGGGCCCTCGAAGGCGCTGGAGTGTTCACTGCCTACAATCAGGAGGAATTGGAAGATTTCCTGGCGCGCGCCTTTGCGATGTCGCCCGAGCGCCGGGTGAGCGTGGAAGAATCGCTGCTGGGCTGGGTGGAGATCGAGGCCGAGGTGCTGCGGGACCGCGCCGGAGCTTCCCTGATCGTCGCCACGCTGGAGAATATCGATCCGGTGGGCGTTCATAGCGGCGATAGCGCGGTGGTGCTGCCGGCCCGCAGCTTGAATCCGGAACAACGGGACCGGTTCCGGGAATGCGCGACCGGGCTGGTCGAAACGCTAGGGCTGGTCGGAACGGTGAACCTGCAATTTGCTTTCCGGCCGGAGACCGGCGAGTTCCGGCTGATCGAAGTCAATCCCCGCTTGACCCTCAGCGCCGTATTGGCGGCGCGGTTTACCGGGTTGCCCCTGGCCGAATTGGAAGTCCGGTTGCGGCTGGGAGAGAACCTGGCCGCGCTCGGCTTGACGGGGGAGAGCCGGGAGCCTGATTATACGGCGGTCAAAATGGCCGCTTTCGATCTGGAGAAGTTCCCGGACGCCGACCCCGCGTTGAACTCGGCGATGAAGGCGGTGGGAAGCGTTCTGGCCTTTGGAAGCGATTTTAAGGAGGCCTTGCAGAAAGCGATCCGCTCGTTGGCGAATGGCCGTTACGGGCTGGGGGCGGATGGATCGCCTCAGGACCAGACCCAGCCCGAACGGCGGCTGATCCGCGAGAAGATCATCAACGCCGGACCGGAACGCCTGTTTTATCTGCGCCATGCCTTGAAGAACGGCTATACCCCGGCCGAATTGCGGAAGCTCACCGGATTGAGCGGCTGGTTTTTGGATGAATTGGTTCAACTGGTGGCGTTTGAAAAGGAGTTGACGACTTACGCCCTGTACAATTTGCCCCGGGAGGTCTTTTTCAAGGCCAAACGGTGGGGTTTCTCCGACCGGCAGCTGGCTTTCCTGTTGCGCAGCACCGAGGGGGAGGTGCGCAAGACCCGCAAGAATCTGGGAGTATGGCCCGAATACCAGCGAACCGGCGTCGCTCGCTCCGGAGCCCCGGAGGAACGGGGCTGGTTCTCGACCTATGCGTCGTTGGAGAACGGTAATTCCGCGGCGGGCGAGCCCCGCTTTTTGGTGGTGGGACCCGGCCCGGGCCGAATCGGCGCCGGCGCGGAACGGGATTACAATGCCGTCAAAGCGGCGGAAGCTTTTGCGGCCTACGGCGAGAGCATTCTGGTGAATTGCAATCCGGCGACCGCCGCCGGCGGAGCGCATCCGAACCTGAAATTGTACTGGGAGCCGTTGACGGTCGAAGCGTTATTGAATGTGGTCGAGCGGGAAACGCCGCAAGCCGTGGTTCTCCAATTCGGCGGCGGCGTTGCGTTGGAGCTGGCGGAGCCGCTGGCCGGCTTCGGGGTACCGCTGCGGGGCACGGCGCCGGAGACGCTGGCGCTGCTGCGTGACAGGATCCGCTTGCAAGAGGCGCTGGAGAATCTCGGCGTACGCCAGCCGGAGTTCCGAACGGTCAAGGATCTTCAAGGAGCCTTGGAAGGGGCGCGCGCCATCGGTTATCCGGTACGGATCAGCCCCGCCGGGGTTCCGGGCGGGGAGATCGTTTATGACCCGGCGGCGTTGCAACGTTGCGCGGAACGGATCCTCGCCGGCGGCGGCGGGGCGGGGATCGAGAAGTTCTTCGACAACGCCGTCGGAGTGGTCCTCGACGGCTTGACGGACGGCCGGGAAGCGCTCGTCGGCGGAATCGCGGAACATATTGAGGAGGCGGGGATCCATTCCGGGGATAGCGCCTTATCATTTCCGCCCTACACGTTGGGGAACGATGCCTTCAACCGGCTGCGGGAGCTGAGCGTGGCCGTGGCCGGAGGAATGAAGCTCGAAGGATTGTTTCATTTGAAGTTCGCGTTGCAACGGGAAACGTTGTACCTGCTGGAGATCGAGCCCGGCGCGGCGCTGACCGTTCCGTTTCTCAGCAAGGCCACGGGAGTTCCGCTGGTCGGGGCGGCAGTGAAGATTCTGGCCGGGTTCGGCCTGGTGGAGCAGAAAATGGCCGCGCCGGAGCCGCAATTTACCGCGGTAAAAGAGGCGGTTCTTCCTTTCGAGCGTTTCCCCGGCGTCGACCCGGTCCTGGGACCGGAGATGCGCTCTACCGGGGCGGTATTGGGAATCGCCTCCGATTTCGGGTTGGCCTATATTAAGGCGCAGCTCGCGGCGGGTGTGACCATTCCGGCCGCCGGGACGGTCTTCATGAGCATTCGCGAGGAGGATCGCCGGGCGTTTATTCCGATCGCCAGGCAACTGACGGAACTGGGCTTTAAGATTCTGGCCACCGAGGAGACGGCGCTGGTGTTGAACCGTCAAAATCTGCCCTGCCGGACGGTCTACCGGATCGGTGAAGGCAGACCGAATATCCTCGATGAGTTAAAGAATAATGCGGTGCAATGGATCATCAGCATTCCCTCGGGGCCGCGATCGACGGCGGAGGAAAGTTTGATCCGCAGCACCGCCGCGCTGCGGGGGACGCCGATCTTTACCACGGTGGCCGGGGTGATGGCGGCCGTCGCCGGACTGGCGCGGTATCAGGAGGCCGGCGGGCGGATCAAGGCAGTACAGGATTATTGAGTCTCCCTGGCCGCTGGGAACGACTGTTGTGCCAGGCCCGTTCGCCGGGCAATGTCATCAAGCGATCACAACGTATTTTGGAACGAAGCCTTATCCATCCATTACACGGCGATAAATGCGGGAAAAGTCTGCGATGCCTAAAAACACCTCTCCCCCGGCCCCTCCCCGACGTGGTAATTCTGGCTGTCTTGTCGGCGGGGAGGGATGACGGAGCTTGAAACTTGGGCCTTTTGAAAGCTTCATTCGATGGTCTAAAAGCCATGTGATAAAGTCTTTTGAATCGGAAATTAGAAGGTAAAAAGGTTTATAAACGACTTTATCACTTGCTTTTCTGAGCTTTTGTGTTCATCCTGGCCTTCGGACAGGGTTTATCACAACGCTTCTAAAAGATGGGCCTGAGTTTCGGGCGATTCACCTCTCCCCGTCGAATATGCTTCTTCGAATTCACGGCGCCGGGGAGAGGCCGGGAGAGAGGTTACTTTTGGAGTTCGCAGCTTGCCAAGATACTTTCTTTAATTTATTTCAGATGGCTTGATGACATTGCGTTCGCCGGGCCTGCCGGCGGCGGAATTGTTACGGATTGGAAAAGGGGATAGGAAAACGGGGAGTCCCGGCGAAATATGCTTCGGATACTCCATTTGATGGCGGGTGGTAAAAATGCGAAAGATATGGCTCGGATTGGTATTGGGATTCTTATTAACCTCGGTGGGCTGGGCTGCGGGGAATCCGCCCGAGAAGCCGCTGCGGGTCGGTACCTTATCGGGCATCACCGGTTTGGCGATGGTCCGTTTGATGGAACCGGCGGGGACCGCTGCCCCCTATGAGATTACGGTCTATAAAAGCCCGGATCTGCTGGTGGCGAAACTGGTCGCCGGGGAAGTCGACCTGGCGGCTTTGCCGCTCAACACCGCGGCCATCCTTTATAATAAAGGGGTCGGCGTCCAAATCACCTCGGTGATCGGCTGGGGCGTGCTTTACGTGGTGGCCGGCGACCGCCGGATCAAGCGTTGGTCCGATCTCAAGGGCAAGGAGATTTACCTCTCCGCCAAAGGGACTGTCCCCGACTTGCTCTTCCGTTACCTGGCGGCTAAGAACGGATTGACAGCGGAGCGCGATTTTACCATTCATTATCTGACCAGCCCGGTCGAACTGGCGCAGCTGGCCGCCTCCGGCAAGGCCGATCTGGCGGTGCTTCCCGAGCCTTGGGTCACCGAAGTGGTGGAACGCAACCGGCAGTTGCGGGTGGTGCTTGACCTCCAGCGGGAATGGCGCCGGACCGAGCGGCAATCCCTAACCTATCCCCAGTCCAGTCTGGTGGCGAGCAAAAAGGCGTTGGCGGCGGCTCCTCAAGCGGTGGAGGGATTCTTGAAAAGCTTGGCCGCTTCGATCCGTTGGGTCAACCGGCAACCGCAGGCGGCCGGAGCGCTCGCTGAAAAGTACGTCCAGATCAATGCCGGCGCAGTCGAACGCGGCATCAAACGTTGCAATTTGAAATATGTGGCGGCGGCGAAGGTTCAAACGGAGATCAACCGGTTCCTCGAACGCTTGGGAGAGAAGACGCCGGAAGCCATCGGGGGAAAACTGCCGGATGAAGGTTTCTATTACCAGCCATAAAGGCTACAGCTGGCTGACGGTCGGAGGGCTCCTGGTGCTCTGGGCGGCTGCCGCCGCGTGGTTGCGGCTGCCGCTGTTGTTGCCCTCCCCTTGGCAGACCGGGGTTCAGATCGCGGCGTTATTGGGGACTGCCGCCTTCTGGGCGCATCTGGGGGCGACGGTGAGCCGGGGCTTGTTGGGATTCGGCGCGGCGTTCCTGGCCGGGACTGTCTTCGGCCTGCAAGCCGGCAGGCGCGCCTGGTTTGAGGCGCTCATCCGGCCGCTGGTGGTCTTCGCCCGCAGCACGCCGTCGATGTCCTTTATTCTGCTGGCCCTGATCTGGTTCAAGGGGGACATGGTCCCGATCTTCGTCATTTTCCTGGTGGTCTTCCCGATTATCATTCAGAATATGATCGAGGGCGTGCGCAGCATCGACCGGGAACTGCTGGAGATGGCCTCCGTCTACCGGCTGACCAAACCGCGGATCTTGCGGGCGCTGGTATTGCCGTCCCTGGCGCCGTTCCTGGCGGCGGCGGTCAGCGCCGGATTGGGCTTGACCTGGCGGGTTTTGATCGCCGCCGAGGTTTTATCCTATCCCAAATGGGGGATCGGCGGCCAGATGGATTCGGCCCGGGTCTTTCTCCAGACCGATCGGGTCTTCGCCTGGACGGTGGTGGTGGTGGCCATCGGCTTGAGTTTCGACAGCTTGCTGGGCCGGTGGTTGAACCGGATTCTGGCTTGGAGAGGGACGAATGACGATTCGAGTATGGCAGATCGCCAAAAGCTTTGAAAACAATCCCGTCTATGACGATTTCAGTTTGGAGTTCCCGGAAAACGAGGTCACGGCGATTCTGGGTCCCTCCGGCTGCGGCAAGACCACGCTCCTGAACATTCTGGCGGGATTGGTCCGGGTGGATGCGGGGCGGGTGGATGCGGGGCGGGTGGAGACGGAGCCGGAAACGAGCTACCTTTTTCAGGAGCCGCGCCTGCTGCCCTGGCTGTCGCTGCGGGAGAATATCGCCTTGGTGCTGGCGGATAAGCTGCCGGCCGCCGCCAGTGAAGCACGGATCAATAACTGCCTGGCTGCCACCGGACTGGCTCCCTATGCCGAATACCTTCCCAATCTGGTCAGCGGCGGCATGAAACAGCGGGCCGCTCTGGCGCGGGCCTTTGTCTACCCGTCCCGGCTGCTCTTGATGGACGAACCCTTCAAATCGCAGGACTTAAAGACCCGCCACCACTTGATCGAACTCTTTCTCGAACTCTGGCGGGCTGAGCCCCGGACCGTGATCACGGTCACCCATGACATTCAGGAAGCGCTGCGCCTGGGGAATCAAGTCGTGGTGCTCTCCGGGAAACCGGTCCGCATCGTGGAGCGGCTACGGATCGATCTGCCCCAGGAGGAGCGGGTCCGGCGGTATGAAGAACTGTTTCCGCTGGAGAAACGATTGCTTGGACTGGTGCTGGGGTGAAATGCGGAAGCGGCGCGGGAGAAGCGTTCGTTATTTTCGCACGTCATAGCCATTAAGGATTCATGTCGCCGCATATCGTTGCATTTCCCCGACTTATCCACAGCCAAAATTCATTAACCTCATTCAACGATTCCGTTTATCCACAAAAATAGATCGTTTATTCACAAAAAGAACTCTTTTATTCACAAAATGAGCTTGTTGAGTGACTGAATGAGCTCATTCTTCCGAAAAAGAGCTTATTCAGTCACAAAATGAGCTCACTTATCCACAAAAGGAGCTCATTCATTCACAAAACAAGCTTGTTTATTCACAAAAAGAGCTTGTTCAACGATTGAGAGAACTCTTTTTCCCCAAAAAGAGCTCGCCCGACGACTGAAAGAGCTCTTTCGGTCGCCAAAAGAGATCGGTGATTCACAAAATGACCTTTCTCAGTTCCTCAACCCGGTCGCTTATCCCCAAACGATGCTCCATAAATAACGCGGCTATTGCAGGCTCCCCTCTGCGGTCAAGATGCAGGAAATTCAGGGGCGGAGTGAAAATGTTGCGCAATTGTAGTAAAAATTGGCAGGAAGTCACCGGGAGGAGGTCGAACTGAGCGGGACAACGCTACGCAAGGGAGCGAAACGGATGAAGAACTATGCTGTCTACCAAGTGGATTCTTTCACCAAAGAATTGTTCAAAGGCAATCCCGCCGGCGTGGTGCCCAATGCCGACGGTCTGGATGAGGCCGGGATGCAACAGATCGCCCGGGAGCTGAACAATTCGGAGACCGCTTTTCTGTTGGCGCCGGATGGCCCGGATTGTGATGGGGTAATCCGTTATTTTACTCCCCGGACCGAGGTTCCGATCTGCGGCCATGCCACCATAGCCGCGATGTATGTCAAAGCTTTGGAAGCGGGACTGGACGCCGCGGTCTACCGGATGCGCACCGGCGCCGGCGTGCTGCCGTTCGAGATCGTCAGGAATGGAAACGATTATCGGGTGATCATGACCCAGGGCCGGATCGAACTGGAGTCGCCACTCCAAGGCGAATTGCGGGAGCGGGTGCGCGACGGATTGGGATTATGCGAGGCGGATTTGGATGAACGGTGTCCGATCCAAATCGCCTCCACCGGACATTCCAAGGTGATGATCGGCATCAAGCGTTTGGCCAAGCTTCATCGGTTAAACCCGCGAATGTCGGAATTGGCGGAGCTCAGCCCGGTCATCGGCTGTAACGGTTATTTCGTTTTCACGCTGGATTCGGACTCCCCGGAAGTCCTGACCCACGGCCGGATGTTCGCGCCGGCGATCGGGATCGCTGAGGATCCGGTCACCGGCAATGCCCATGGACCGCTCGGCGCGTACCTGGTCCATCACGGCCTGGTGAAAGCCACGGGAGACGAATTTTGTTTCCGGGGAATGCAAGGCGAGGCGATGGGCCGGCCGGGCGTCATCGAGGTCCGGGTGCGGTTGGCGGGCAACCGGCCGGTTCAGGTGCGGATCGTGGGCGAAGCGGTGATCGCCTTTCAAACGACGATCCGGCTCTGACGGGACGGAACGTCGCACGCGGCTGTCGGCGGAGAAGAAGAACGGTTTGAAATCAGTCATGCGCAAAAAGGAGCTTCTCCGGATGATCGCTTTTTTACATGCCCTCATTGTATCGGGAAGGGAAACCTTACAGGAGGCCATTGGATGATTGAAGGCGTCAGTCACATCACTTTCATTGTAAAAGACCTCGAACGCGCGGCCCTGTTTTTCCGGTCCATCTTCGATGCGGAAGAGGTATATTCCAGCGGCGCCAAGATTTATTCGCTTTCCCGGGAGAAGTTTTTCCGCATTGGCGATCTCTGGATTGCCGTGATGGAAGGGGAATCGCTCTCCGAGCGGACATACCGTCACGTCGCTTTCAAGGTCCCGGACCAGGAGTTGGAGGCATACGCGGCCCGCGTGCGGGAACTGGGCTTGGCTATCAAACCCCTCCGGCCGAGGGTGGACGGGGAGGGCCGCTCACTGTATTTCTACGATTTTGATAATCACCTCTTTGAGCTTCATACCGGCACCCTGGCGGAACGGCTGGCGCGTTACGGGCGCGATTGAAACGGCTCCGGCGCCGGGGAATTCCCGGAACCGGAGGCGGCGCAGATTTTGGGCGGTTGGGTGTTATTCGCGGACCGCCCGCGCGTAATGCAAATGCTCGGAGGCGTGGTGCTGGTCGGAGCGGCCCCGGAAATAGCGGTCTTCGATCGCCGCCGGATCCAGGTTCTCCCGAAGCGACCAGCCCAGAACGGAGAGGTCCGCGGCGAGGGTTGACGGATCCAAACCCGCTTGCATCGGTTCGCCGACGCGGCGCACGATCTCCTGCACCCGCAACATATTCAGAGAGGTCCGCCCCGGCGCGAAGGCGTCCGTATCCAGATAATCGAAGACCACCGTGCTGCCGGCGGGGGCGATGGCGGCCATGGCCCGCAAGGTGTCCCATACCGCCGGACGCGGCAGATACAGGGTGACCCCCAACCAGCTGAAGAAGGTGAGCTTTCGGGGATCGTAGGCCGAACCCCGGACCGCTGTCGCCAGGTCCGCGGCGGCGAGATCGACCGGCAGGAAATGCAATTGCGCCGGTTGTTCCCAGCCCGCCCGCGCGATCCGTTCGCGTTTCGCGGCTTGCGTGGCGGGATGGTCGATCTCCAACACCTGGAGGCGCTCGACAATTTCCGGCCGGCGAAAAGCGAAGGTATCCATCCCGGCCCCCAGGATGACATATTGGTCCACTCCCGTTTCCAAAGCGGCTTCAAGAGCATCCTCCGCATAGCGTGAGCGACTGAGCGTCGTATTCATCGTGGTTTGAATCACCCAGGCCAGAGCCTCCGCTTGATTGCGGCAGGATGCGGCCCGTCCGGGGTCGAAGAATTGAAGCGAGTCAGCCAGATTTTGGCCAATCGCCGCGTATTCTTCCGCGGTAAAAAGTGAACGGGCCAGCGGATCCTCGAAGATCTGGGGCGAATCGTGCTGATAATGGTAGGCCCGGACAAAAGCGGTTAACAGCGCGGTAAGACTGGCTTGGTTTTTTTCCATCGTTGAATCCTCCCACTGGTAAAATTACAACCAAAACATAGGAATATAGGATCCGGATCTATCTTCATTATGTATCATGAATCGTGAGAATTTGTCAATAAAAAATTATTTATTATATCATATAATTATAAATTTGTCAATCATTAATTTTTAAAGTGTTTTGACCGAAATTGAAGATTCATGCCTCCGAAGGGCGAATTTCTCCCCCGCATGGCCATTTGGCCGATCTTTGACACCGATCAGGATAAAAAAGGAATTTCTGGATATCCTATGAATAATATGTCGAACCTGAATCCGTGACCTCTTTAGACTACCAGGCAAAACTGTAAGAATTGCGATAGCGTTTCGCCCGGGTATAAACGGATTCGTCACGGATTCGGGTCGAAACCATTTGCGAGTGAGGGATCCCCGATGAGTTTAAAGAGTTTTGTCTGGGTCGGCAGTATTTCGGTGATCTTTTTATTTCTGCCGTCGTTGGCCGGAAAGGTATGGGAGTTCTTCGCCTACGCGCCCTGGTCCGTCAAGGGCTGGCTGATCTATTTGCTCATGGCCCTAGTGATGATTCGGATTGCCAGAGCCCGCTGGAAACGAAGGACGCTGCGCAAACAGCAGGAATTGGCCGATGCCCCGGTCTCGCTCCTAAATATCGCCAAGGAAAGGCTGGCGCGGGGCGAGATCAACATCGACGAATTCAAGGCGATCAAGGAAGAGCTGAAAGCCGGGATTTAAAAGCCAAGGGATAAAGCCTCTTTTAGACCAATTCGCCCTGCAAAAGCATTTAAAACGACTTTGTCGCTTGCTTGGATCGCTGTACCCTTCCGGCTTTTTCGCCGGGTTAATCATTGCTCTTTGAGCGGCTCCGGAAAAATACTAAGCATGGGGATTGTTGCCTTTCGCCTGCTTTTAACTCATTTCAGACAGGAAAATGTCAAATTGGCTTGGCTGGAGCAGATCCACGAGCGGTTTGAAAAAAGAGCAGCGTGGTACTGCCGGAAACGGCAGGAATGCGTATTTTAATGGAGAAAAGGAGTTTCTTAGAAATCATTGGATTTGATAAAACCGTTCCTTTTCGTTGAGAGAAGGAAACCGGGGTGGAGGTTATCATGGTGTCGAAAATTCGCGTGGGTTTGATTTACGGCGGTAAGTCCGGGGAACATGAAGTCTCGGTGCTCTCCGCCAATTCGGTCTTAGCGGCGATTGACCGCCAAAAATACGAGCTATATCCCATCGCCATCACTAGGGACGGCCGCTGGCTGCCGGGCCAGTCGCCCCGGCCGTTGGTGGAGAGCCAGGAGTTGCAGGTGCGCTTGTTGGAAGATCGGGACGCCGGGGAGACCGCGGCGGTGATCCCGTTGGAGAATCAACGGGGCCAGCTCCTGTCCACCCTCGGCGAGCATGTGGATGTCATTTTTCCGGTGATGCACGGGCCGTTCGGCGAGGATGGCACGATCCAGGGACTGCTGGAGATCGCCGGAATTCCCTACGTCGGCGGCGGAGTGCTGGCGTCGGCGGTCGGCATGGATAAAGCGATCATGAAGGCCGTTTTTCTCCAGGCCGGTTTACCGGTCGGTCCCTACCTGGTTTACCTGCGCAAGGAATGGGAGAGCAACCCGGAGCGGGTGATGGCGGAGATCGGGAGCAAATTGGGATTCCCCTGTTTTGTGAAGCCGGCCAACCTCGGCTCGAGCGTCGGCATCAGCAAAGCCCACGACCCCGGGGAACTCCGGGCCGCGCTGGATCTGGCGGCGGAGTATGACCGGAAAATCGTGGTCGAGGCGATGATTCGCGGCTGCGAGATCGAATGCAGTGTGTTGGGGAACGACGAGCCCATCGCTTCGTTGCCCGGCGAGATCATCCCCTGCACCGAATTCTACGGTTATGAAGCCAAATATATTCTGAACGATTCCAAGCTGGTCATTCCGGCGGAGTTGCCGCCGGAATTGATTCAAAAGGTGCAAGACCTGGCGGTCCGCTCCTTCAAAGCCATCGACTGCGCCGGCCTGGCGCGGGTGGATTTCTTCGTCGAAGCCGCGGCCGGCCGGATCGTTGTCAACGAAATCAACACTTTGCCCGGTTTCACCAAGATCAGCATGTACCCCAAACTATGGGAGGCCAGTGGCATCGGGTATAGCGAACTCATCGACCGCCTGCTCCAATTGGCGCTGGAACGGTACGAGGATAAGCAGCGCAATAAAGTATGACGGAATCCTCCGCCGTTTCGGCCGCTCATGTTTCCGCTAACCTTCGGGCAAACTAAGATTCCGACGTTTCGGCATCCC
Source organism: Hydrogenispora ethanolica (assembly GCF_004340685.1). NCBI lineage: Bacteria > Bacillati > Bacillota > Hydrogenispora > Hydrogenispora ethanolica. The sequence goes on from NZ_SLUN01000003.1 coordinate 212,975, forward strand.
AAAATGCTTATTTGCGAAACCGCTTAGTGTGGTTCCGCGAATTGAGAGGTCCGGGTTCCCGAACGCCGGGGAATCATGACGGAGGTTCTAGCGATGTGGCGCGTAATTGCGGACTACCATACCCATACGGTTTACTCTCATGGCGAAGGAACGATTATGGAGAATGCCCGCGCCGCTTTGGACCAAGGCTTGGAGGTGCTGGGCATCGCCGATCACGGTCCGGCCAACTGGGGGCATATCGCCACCACCGATCTCCAGACTTTCGATAAAATCATGGCGGAAGCCCGGCAGGTCCAGGCCGAGCTGTCCGGTTTGACGATCCTGGCCGGGGCCGAGGCCAATCTGATCAGCTATGACGGGGACCTGGACATTCCGCCTGAACTGCAAAAAAGGCTCGATCAGGTTCTGGCCGGCTTTCACGTTACCATTCGGCCCAAAACCCTGGGAGACGGGGTGAAATTCGCCGCCCAGTGGACGCTCGGCAAACTGAGCGCGCGCGAACACCGGAAGGCGCGGAACGATAACACCAAGGCGATGGTGGAGGCGGTTTACAAAAATAAGATCGACATCATCACCCATCCTGGCCTGAATATCTCCATCGATACGTCCGAATTGGCCCGCGCTTGCGTGAAACGGGATACGGCACTGGAGATCAATGCCAAGCACGGGGTGAAATCCATCGAGTTTATCCGGGCCGCCGCCAAGGAAGGGGCCCGTTTCGCCATTGGCAGCGACGCGCATCAGCCCGACAAGGTAGGTCGGCTGGAGCCGGGTTTGAGGGCGGCTCGCGCGGCGGGCCTCCATCCCGATCAGATCATCAATGTCCGGGACGAATAACGGGATGGGTGTGGCTTTTCGGCCGGTTCGCGCAGCTCTTTTAGGATGATGTAAACAAAACTTTGCAGGAAAACAGGCTCATGAGGCGAATGGATCATCCGAAATGAGGGATGATCATGCCTGAAAACATGCGCTTTGTCATCATCACCGGCCTGTCCGGGGCCGGCAAATCGGTGGCAATGAAATGCTTCGAAGATCTCGGCTATTTTTGCGTGGACAATCTGCCGCCGGTGTTGATCCCGAAGTTTGCCGAGCTTTGTGCACAATCGGACGGCCGGGTTAATAGAATAGCATTGGTCGTCGATATCCGCAGCGGCAGCTTTTTTGATGATATTTTTGAAGCGCTGGAAACGTTGGAGCAGAACGGCTTCAGTCACGAAATCCTCTTTTTGGAGGCCAGCGAAGAGATTCTGGTCCGCCGCTTCAAAGAAAGCCGCCGCCGCCATCCGCTCTCCAATTCCGGCGCGATCGTCGAGGGGATTCGCGCCGAATCCCGCCGCCTGGAAGAGATTCGCGGCAAGGCCAGTTTGATTCTGGATACTTCCGATCTGCCCGTCAAGGCGTTGCGGGAACGGATCCAGGAAAACTACGACAACCAGCCGGAACAGGAGAAGATGCTGGTCACCATCGTCTCCTTCGGCTTCAAGAACGGGATTCCGCTCGATGCCGACCTGGTCTTTGATGTCCGTTTCCTTCCCAATCCGCATTATGTGGATTCGCTGCGCGAATTAAACGGCAACAACTGCGAGGTATCGGGTTATGTTTTGAAGTGGCCGGTGACACTCAGGTTTTTGACAAAGCTTTATGACCTGATCGATTTTTTGGGCCCGCTTTACTTGAAAGAGGGCAAGGCCAATCTGATCATCGGCATCGGATGCACCGGCGGGCAACACCGCTCGGTGACGATCGCCAATAAACTCGGCGACTATTTGCGGACCAAAGGATATCGGGTCTCGCTCGATCACCGGGATATTTAAAAGCGTTGTGATAAACCCCGTCCGAAGGTCGGGGTGAACACAAAAGCTCAGAGAAGCAAGTGATAAAGTCGATATTTAAACCTTTTCAGGCTGAACCGATTGGAAAGAGACTTTATCACATGGCTTTTAAAAGCGTTGTGATAAACCCCGTCCGAAGGTCGGGGGTGTTCACAAAAGCTCAGAAAAGCAAGTGATAAAGTCGCTTCAAAACTCTTTCTCGGATGATTTTTGGATTCAAAAGACTTTATCCCATGGCTTTTAACGGAATCAAAATCGCATGATTTGCAGAAACGGCGGACGCGGAAACGAAACGCACTTTCTTTGAAAGCGCGTGATGAACGGTTGTCCGCCCCTGCATGCGATTGGCGTCATACCAGAAAGGGGATCGACCGTATGGCAGATAAAAGGCGGCTGCAGCAGGTTGCCGCATACTGGTTTGTAACGGTCTTGCTTTGCATCTCCCTGATCGCTGGTGGAATTTTGCTCCTGACGAATACCATTCATTGGCCATGGCTGGATCGTAGCGCGGGTTGGTTGTTGATCCTGATCGGCCTGGCGAGCGGTTACTACGGCTCGCAACGGTGCTTCTGGTTATTGGTGTCCTGGCTTTCCAGCAATGACTTCAAACCCAAAAACGGCCGGGGGACGAAAGGCCCCCGGATCGTCGTTGTCGGTGGCGGCACGGGCCTGGGAACCATTTTGCGCGGCTTGAAGGAGATCACCTCCAATTTGACCGCGATTGTCACCGTAGCCGATGATGGCGGCAGCTCGGGCAGATTGCGCAAGGAGTTCGGAATTTTACCGCCCGGGGATATTCGCAATTGCCTGGTGGCCATGGCCGACATCGAACCGCTGATGGAACGGTTGATGCAGTACCGTTTCGCCGGCAACACCGATCTGGCCGGGCATAATTTCGGCAACTTGTTTTTGACGGTCATGACCGATATCACCGGCGATTTTGAACAAGCGATCCGGGAGTCCAGCAAGGTTCTGGCGGTCCGGGGCCAGGTGCTCCCGGCCACACTGGAGAATGTCATCTTAAAAGCGGAGATGGCCGACGGCAGCATCGTCCGGGGCGAATCGGCGATCACCGCCTCTGAATTGGCGATTCGGCGGATTTCCTTGGAGCCGGAAAATGTCAAACCGTTGCGGGAAGCAATCAATGCTATCGCTGAAGCGGATCTGATCATTCTCGGGCCGGGCAGTCTCTATACCAGTGTCATTCCGAATCTTTTGGTGACGGACCTGGCGGAGGCGCTGCGCGCCGCACCTGCCACCAAGCTTTATGTCTGCAATGCCATGACCCAACCCGGAGAGACCGATCATTATACGGCCAGCGATCATATCCGGGCGATCATTCAGCATGCCGGGCAGGGCTTGATTGATATGGCGCTGATCAATACCGAAGCGATTCCTCCGGATCTGATGGAGCGTTACGCCGAAGAAGGAGCGCAGCCGGTGACGGCGGACTTTGATAAGATCAAAGCCTTGGGAGTAACGCCGCTCGGCCTGGAGGTCATCGTCAAGTCCAATCTAATCCGGCACGACGCTTTCAAACTCGCCCAAATGGTTTTGAATCTGTACCGGACGCAACGACTCGGCAAAGCCTTTGGAAAAAGGCTGTCCCGAAAGATATACCGGTTTTTCAAGGGGTTTACCGCGCTTTGGTGACCCCGTTTCCCACAGGTTTCAAAAAAACCGCGTTATTCGAGCGCCTGCCGGCAAAACGGCGGGCGTTTTTTTCTTGCTGGCGAAAAAAACGCTAATCTCCAACCGAAAATGGCCGATAATTGCTATAAGGAATGTTCCCGCACAGGAGGTGAGTGTATGATACGCGGTTTGTATACGGCGGCAACCGGAATGGTCGCCGAACAAGCGCGCCAGGACACGGCCGCCAATAATCTGGCCAATGTCAATACGGTGGGTTTCAAACGGGACAATCTCACCGAGATCTCTTTTCAAGAACAGTTGATTCGGGCTTATTCCAAAGGGGGAAACACTCCCATCGGCGGATTGGGAATGGGCGTCGACCTCAACGGCACCTACACCGATTACAGCCTCGGCAACCTGATTCAGACCGACAATCCAACCGATCTGGCCATCACCGGAGACGGTTTGTTGGCATTTGAACGGAATGGCCAGGTCCGCTACACGCGAGCCGGCAATTTGACCTTGAATCAGGAACAGGTTCTGGTCACGCAGAATGGCGATCCGGTATTGGGTGAGAATGGCCCGATCCGTCTCGCCGGTTCCTTCACGGTGGCTCCGGACGGAGCGATCATCCAAAACGGACAAGTCGTGGACCGGCTTCGCCTGGCGGCAACTGCCGGCATGGTGAAACAAGGCGATTCTTACGTCAACGGCAATGGCGCTCAGGAAACGCCGGCTGAAAATGTCCGGATCGTTCAGGGTGCGCTGGAAGGGTCCAACGTGAACAGCGTTCGGGAGATGATCACCATGATTAACGTGACCCGGAGCTACGACGCCAACCAGCGGGCGATAGTCGCCCAGGACGAGACCCTGGGCAAGGCAGTCAATGAACTGGCTAAGTAACGCCGGACCATTGCAAATAGTATGCAACGACATGATTTGAATCGCATGATTTACGAAAAAAACGGTGAAGCCTTCGTTGCTTTCGCAAATCATATCCACGCTTTCGCAAATCATATCCACGAAGGATTCATGTCGTTGTCTATGGACAGGTGCCGTTACGACGAGAAACCGGACCGCCTGGCGGAGGTTTGGAAAGAGCGATCGACCGAACTCTTTCCCGAAGAATGTAGCAACGCGCCCGTCCTCTTTGCACAGGACTTACGACCCGACTTGAATTACGCAATTCCGCCAAACCCGAAAAGAGCGGTTTGCCGGAAAATTTAGCAGTTCTGAACAAGAGGAGGTAACAGGATGATTCGTGCTTTATGGACCGCTGGGACCGGGATGAACGCCCAGCAACTGAATATCGACACCATCGCCAACAATCTCTCGAATGTCAATACCACCGGTTTTAAAAAGATGCGGGCCGAGTTTCAAGACTTGCTCTATCAGACCATGCGCGAACCGGGCAGTTCGTCCTATCAGGGAGTGCAGATCCCGACCGGACTCCAGATAGGTTTGGGTGTCCGCACGGTGGCCACCACCAAGATCTTTACGCAGGGCGATTATTTGCAATCCGACAATTCGCTGGATATGCTCATTCAGGGCCAGGGCTTTTTCCAGGTGGAGATGCCCGACGGCACCGCCGCCTATACCCGCAACGGCTCTTTTAAGGTCGACGGCGACGGCCGGGTCGTCACCTCCGAAGGCTATGTGCTGCAGCCGGAGATCACGATTCCGGCGGGCGTGAAGACCATCGATGTCGGCAGCGACGGCACGGTCTCGGTTACCTTGAGCGACGAGACGGCGGCGCAAGAGGTCGGCAGGATCGACCTGGTAACTTTCATCAACCCGGCCGGACTCACCAATCGCGGCAATGGCTTATACCAGCAGAGCGGCGCTTCGGGAGAACCGGTGACAGTGACTCCGGGGTCGGACGGCGCCGGCACCATTGTCCAGGGTTATCTGGAGATGTCCAATGTCAAAGTGGTGGAAGAAATGATCAATATGATCGTCGCCCAACGTGCTTATGAAGTGAATTCCAAGGCGATCCAGGCTTCCGATGAGATGCTGCAGACCGCCAATAATCTGAGGCGTTAAAAGATCTGAATGATGAAGCTTTGGCAACGGTTCTTAGGAATCGGGCTGGCCGTTTTGATCGCTCTGGGGAACGGTGCCGCCGCCGCCGAGGGTCTCACGGTCACCATTCCCGAGCAGGTGACGGTGAACGGCCCGCGGATTGGCTTGGGAGACATTGGAACGTTTAGCGGGGGAACGCCCGCCGAGTACCAAATCCTTGCCCAGATGGCGTTGGGTCCGGCGCCTCAGCCGGGGCAATCACGGGTTTTTGCCAAAAAATATCTTGATTTTCAGATTAAACAGCTTCCTTTGAAAGAACCGGTACGCCTGGAAATGAGCGAGACCGTCACGATTCAAGTGGCGGCCGTTTGTATTACCAAGGACGCCATTGCGGCGGAGGTGGGAAAGCTGCTTCCGGCGAAACCGGGAGTGACCCGCTGGATCGAGTTGAATAACCTCCCGGATTCGATCTGGCTGAATCCGGGCGATTGGCGGATCGGAGCGGTTCCGGTGGGGAAGTTGCCCGACTTCGGCAAGGTGCTGTTCCAAGTCACTTTGGAGAACGGTTCCGAACGGAAGGTTATCAACGTCAGCGGCCGGATCCGGGCCAAGGCCAGAGTGTATAAACTCGTGCACCATCTGCCGAAATTCACCCCGCTGCAGCCGGAGGATCTGGAACCGGTCGAAATGGAATTGACTTTCGGCGATGAATTTTGCGAAGACTGGGAAGGATGGCGGACCAGCAAACCGGTGCGCGCCGGCAGAATTCTCCGCGCCGCCGATCTGCAGCGGGTCCCGCTGGTGGCGAAAGACCATCCGGTGCGAGTCACGGTCAAGAACGCCGGCGTCGAGATCGTCATCGCCGGGATCGCTTTGGCGGACGGCTGGAGCGGCGATTCGATCCCGGTCGTCAATCCTTCCAGTAAAACTAAGTTCCGGGCCAAAGTAAGCGGGCCCGGCGCAACAGAGGTGATCATCCTTGAGTAGGACCAGAAAGATGCTGCTGGGTGTGGTTCTGGCAGTGATTGGGCTGATGGCCATGCCCATGGCGGCGGCTGCCGATTCGCTCTGGTCGGATCGGAATGTCTCGCCTTTCAGCGGCAAACGGATCGCCTATAAAGCCGGCGATTTATTAACCGTGGTCATTGTGGAATCAGCCTCGGCGACCCAAAAGGCCGAGTCCAACAACGGCGAATCGGGATCGGTCAGCGCCTCCGGCAGCGGAAGCATGGGAAAGCTCCTGCCGGCACTCGGCACCGACTGGAAATCCAGTTCCGACGGGAAAGGGACCACGACCCGCGGCGGTACGATTACCGCCAAGATTACCGTCACGGTTCTGGAGGTCAATCCGGAGGGTTTATTGACCATCGAAGGCCGCCAGATGATTAAAGTCAACAAAGAAGAGCAGATCTTGAAGATCACCGGTACCGTCAGGCCGGAGGACATCGCCAGCGATAATACGATCTATTCAACCTATATTGCGAACGCGGCCATCGAATACCAAGGCAGCGGCACGGTGGGCGATACGCAGGGGACCGGGATTCTCACCAGGATCTTTCATTGGATATTCTAGAAGCCAGGTGATAAAGTCTCTTTCAAATGAATCCTTTTGCCAAAGGATTTTAAACGACTTTATCACTTGCTTCCTTGAGCTTTTGTGTTCACCCCGACCTTCGGACGGGGTTTATCACAACGCTTTCTAGAAGCCATGTGATAAAGTCTTTCGAAACTGAAATCAGCTTGCAAAAAGATTTAAAAACGACTTTATCCCTTCCTTCTCTGAGCTTTTGTGTTCACCCTGGCCTTCGGACCGGGTTTATCACAACGCTTCTAGAAGCCAGGTGATAAAGTCTCTTTCCAAATCGCTTTGACTTGCAGAAGGATTTCAACCGACTTTATCGTTTGCTTCAAACAATCGCTGTGACCCTTCCGGCTTTTTAAGCCGGGTTAATCACAGCTCTTCGAGGAGGTTGGTGAGAGCATGTTGAAGAAGCTGATCGGTCTGATCTTCACCGCAATGATTCTGGGAACGGGCCTCTTTCCGGCGCTGGCCGCCGCGGAGGAGAATCCGGTCATTATTACCCGGATCAAGGATATCGCCCGGCTGGAAGGCGTACGCAGCAATCAGCTGACCGGAATGGGACTGGTGGTCGGACTCAACGGCACGGGCGACTCCAGCAAATCCAATGCCCAGCTGGTGGCCAACACCGTTTTGAAATGGGGCATTCAACTATCGGTCAGCGATTTGAAGGTTAAAAACATCGCAGCCGTTTTCCTGACTGCGACGCTCCCTCCCTACACCCGTTCGGGGGATTCGCTCACGGTGCAAGTGGCTTCCTTCGGTGACGCTAAGAGCCTGCAAGGCGGAGTGCTGTTGCAATCGCCGCTCACCGGCGCCGACGGCAAAGTGTACGCGGTGGCCCAAGGGCCGGTCTATCTCGGCGGTTACCTGGCGGGGACTAAAGGCGCCAGCCAGCAGAAGAATGTCACGACGGTGGGCGTGATTCCGTCCGGCGCCATCGTGGAACGGATCGTTCCGATGGCCTTCAGCGTCCAGGGCAAATTGCGCTGGGTGCTCAGCAATCCCGATTTTACCACTGCCACCCGCCTGGCCGGGACCATCAACGATATGCTGAATTCCACTACGGCCCGGGCCGTGGACATGGGAATGGTCGAAGTGGACATCCCCGAGGAGCGGACCCAGGATCCGGTCGCCTTTATCTCGGAGATCGAAAACCTGCCGGTGACCCCCGACGGCCTGGCGAAAGTGATCATCAATGAGCGGACCGGAACGGTGATCGTCGGCGACAAAGTGAAGATTGCCCCGGTGGCGGTCACTCACCGCAATATCACCGTGAAGATCACCGCGACTCCCAAGGTATCGCAGCCGAATCCCCTGTCGGGCGGTCAGACCCAGGTGGTCCAGGAGAAGGCGGTGGAGGTCAACGAGGAGCAAGGCCGCCTGATTCTGATGCCGGCCGGGACCAACATCGGGACCATCGTCCGTTCGCTGAACGCGGTGGGAACCACTCCCCAGGACATTATCGCGGTGATTGTGGCGATCAAGGAAGCCGGCGCATTGTATGGAACGTTAGAATTTATGTAATCGAGGAAACATTTGATGAGCTCAATTCAAAACCCCCTTTCCGTCTCCCTCAATACCCCCCAATGGCAACGGGGCCTGGACCCCGAGCAGCGCAAGCTGGCCAAAGCCTGTTCCGATTTTGAAACGGTCCTGGTCAAGCAGATGCTCGAAGCGATGCAGGGTTCCACGCCGCTATTTGGCAAAGGCTTCGGCGGCGAATATTTTCAAAGTTTATTCCAGGAGGAACTTTCGAAAGAAATTTCCGTTAATGGATTAGGAGTCGGCAAGATGATGTTCGAGCAACTCAACCAGGCTCAAAATTCAAAAAAAGCCAAATAAAGGCGAAACAGTCATTTTGCTGCCAGGAGAAGGGAATCAGGAAATCATGGCGAATACATAAGTGATTTCCTGATCTATTTTAAAGGGGGATAAAAGCAGTGACAAACAGAAACGGAAGTAAAGGGGTTGCCGTCACCCAAGATACCCACGCCAAAAACCCCGGATTCTTCGCCAAGATCTACCGTCTATTATTCCATGAAGATGTATACTACCGGATCGGCGGTTATTTAATCTTCGGTTTGCTCTTATTCTTCATTGCCTGGGCCAGTTTCCAATTTCTCATTAAGAAGCCGAATCTTTTAGCCGATTCGTTCATGGTCCAAAAGCTCGTCAGCTCCACCACGGCCAAGACCTTCGGAACCTGGGGCACCGAGCATTTTGGCAAGACGCTGACGCTCTTCAAATGGCAACTCGATGTCGCCAAGGAGTTCGACATCTGGGGCAACGTCCTTGTGCTGACTTTCAAATACTTTGTCAATCATTTGATTTTTGTGATCCCGTTCATTTTCCTGCTCAACTTCTTTAAAGTCGGCCGCTGGAATTTCGGCGCCATCTATTTTGCGTTTTATACGATCCTCTGGGGCGCAGTCATCGGCACCCAGTCCCTGAGCTTCCCCACTGGCACCAATGTGGCGCTGGGTTCGCTGATTCTTTTCGCCCGCTTCGGGCTCTGGACCTGGTTCTCCTACCTGTTGCTGGTGGTCGGCACCGCGCAATTCGGTTGGCTGGTCGCGCCCAATCTGTCCGGATGGGCCTGGAAGCAGGAGCGGAAACTCTGGCCGGTCCATTTCACTCCGGAGCAACGGGAAGTCTTCATTTACGGCCTGTTGTTCCTGTTGGCCTCCAGCTTCGCCGAGGCGCGCATCTTTGTCCACTATAACCTCTAATCGTTTTCTCAATGGCATGAACCAAAAACCCGGGACGCCCCGGGTTTTTTTCGTTCTCAACCTCTTTTTGGGCGGGCCGGAGGATTGCAGCTATAAAACCCGGCCTTGAACCGGTATAATATAAATGGTAAATGGTCGTTTCCAAGCTTCATTCTCTTTTGAACCAGAACGGAGAGGTGATCCGTATGTCCGAACATTATTATTCATCCCAACCCACTTCCGGCCATCAGATCCAGGAGTTCACGGCCACGCTCCGCGGCGTCAGCCTGCGGCTGCGGACCGATGCCGGCGTCTTCTCCAAGAACCGGCTCGATAGTGGGACCGCGTTGCTCATCGAGGCATTGCCCCTGAGCCCCGACTTGCGTTCCGTATTCGACCTGGGCTGCGGGTATGGTCCCATCGGCCTGACCGTGGCCAAGCTGCTGCCGCAGGCGGCGGTGGCGATGAGCGACATTAACCAGCGCGCCACCGAGCTGGCCGCCCATAATGCGGCTGCCAACGGCATCACCAATGTGACGATCCGGACCGGCGAAGGATTCACGCCCTTTGCGGGGCTCCGCTTTGACCTGATCGTGACCAACCCGCCGATCCGCGCCGGCAAACAGGTGATTTACCCCCTGGTCGAACAGGCGTTGCACGCCTTGAATCCCGGCGGCTCCTTCGTGGCGGTGATCCTGACCCGGCAGGGCGCCAAGAGCCTGGAACGGAAGATGGCCGACGTTTTCGGAAACGTGCGCGAGCTCGAAAAGGGCGGCGGCTACCGGGTGGTGCAAAGCGTCAAAACCGGGGCGGAGCTTCCCGGGAGCCCGGCCGGCCCCGCCTCTCCTCCCAAACTGGAAGAATAGCCGGGACCTTTATCGCTCAAACTACCCATGTCGCAACCCTTGGCGGGGATTGCGGCGCTTGCTTTGCCGCCCGGTCCGGAGCGGGCGGGAACCCTTTAGCGGCGGCCGGTGGCGGAGCAAAGTTTGGGTACTTCATGAGGAGTGAAATGAATGAGCGATGGCCCTTTAAAGATTCTGTTACTCTCGGCCGAGGTGGTTCCGTTCGCCAAGACCGGGGGCTTGGCGGATGTCGCCGGGGCGCTTCCCAAGGCGCTGAAGGAACTCGGCCACGACGTGCGGGTGGCGATGCCGCGCTACGGCTTTATTGACAAAAACAAATTCAATCTGCAGGAACGGTTGATCGGACTGACGGTGCCCATGAACGGCGGTTCCGATACCGCCTCCGTTTACGAAGGCAAGATCGGCGCCGACGTTCCGGTCTATATGATCGATAATCCCAAGTATTTCGACCGCGAGGGCATTTATATGTATCCGGACGATGCCGACCGCTTCGTCTTCTTCTCGCGGGGGGCCATGGAGATGCTGAAACGGCTCGACTGGGCCCCCGACATCCTGCATTGCAATGACTGGCATACCGCCATCGTTCCCAACTGGCTCAAATCGATCTATAAGGATGACCCCTTCTTCGCCAGGACCGCCTCGATTTACACCATTCACAACCTGGCGTACCAGGGCGTCTTCGGCTACCGGGTGCTGGAGATCGCCGGCGTTGACAAGTATCAGTTCATGGTGCCGCCCGGGGTGTCGCCGGAGAACCAGATCAACATGATGGGCCGGGGCATCTTCTTCGCCGATCTGGTCAATACCGTCAGCGATACCTATGCCCAGGAGATCCTGACCTCCGAATACGGCGAGGGCTACGACTGGCTGCTGCGGGAGCGGCGCGACCGCTTATACGGGATCGTCAACGGCATCGACTACGAGTCCAACAACCCGGCGGCCGATCCCCATATCTTCCACCATTATGACCTGCAGCACGCCGAGGATAAGCTCCACAACAAGCTGGCGCTGCAGAAAGAGTCCGGCCTGGCGCAGGAGCCGCATACGCCGCTCATCGGGATGATCTCGCGGTTGTCGGATCAAAAGGGCTTCGACCTCATCGGGCACGTCATCGAAGCGATGATGGCCAACCTGAATTTCCAGTTCATCTTGCTCGGCACCGGCGCCGAACATTACCATAACCTGTTCCATTCGATCCAGGAACGTTTCCCGAGCCGCTCCGCGGTCTATCTGACTTTCAACTCGGCGTTGGCCCAGAAGATTTACGCCGCCTCCGACCTGTTCCTGATGCCGTCCAGGTTTGAGCCTTGCGGGCTGGGGCAACTCATCGCCCTGCGTTACGGGAGCATCCCGATCGTCCGGGAGACCGGCGGTTTGAAAGATACGGTCCAGAATTACGATCCGCAGACCAGCAACGGCAACGGCTTTACCTTCCGTCAGTATGACGCCCTGGCGATGTATACCGCCATCGTCCGCGCCATCGAAACCTACCATTACCCCGAGGTCTGGAAGACCCTGATCCAGCGGGCGATGAGCGCCGACTTTTCCTGGCGGGTCTCGGCCGCCAAATATATCGATCTCTATCACCGCGCGTTGGCGCTCCGGGCCGACCATCCGGTCCCCGACCAGTACGCCAACGTGCCCGGATAAAGGAGGATTTTGCGGATGCCGCTAACTGCAACCCGTTCCATCGCGGAGCTGGAAGAGCTGAAAAACGCGCTGCCCGCCGCGGAAAAAAGCCTGTTCGACCGGTACTTCCGGGTGGACACCACCGTCGGCAAGCTGGTCCCGCCGGAGAGCATGAAAGGCTGGATCGAGAAAAACTTCGGCTCCCTCGAGCGGGTGGAGAACCAGAAGATCGTCAAGGTGACCAACCTCCTGACCCTGGAAGGGGCGCTCTTCAACGAGATCCGGGCCAGCCGCCCCATGGAATGCAAGGTCGATGAATCGGTCCGCCAGCTGATCGAGAATGGGACCGGCGATCCGTTCTGCAAGGTCAGGGAGGGGACGCCCGCCGATTCCTTCGGCCGGGTCGAGGGGAGCTACTCCACCACCGCCAGCAATATCGCCAAATACGACGGTTATCACGGCCTGGTGGTCTTCAAGGAACATAACCCGCTGATGCTCCACAAGCAGGCGATCAGCGACTATTTCGAGACCGCCATGGAATGGGCGCAGCGCGCCCGGGCCGAGGACCCCGAGGCCAAATATTACTTCTTCATGTGGAACTGCCTCTGGAAGAGCGGCGCCTCGATCGTGCACGGCCACGCCCAGATGACGCTGACCCGCGGGATGCATTATCCCAAGGCCGAGGCGCTGCGGCGGGTATGGGCCGCCTATAAACAGCAATATAACGGCACCTGTTATTTCTGCGACCTCTTCAAGATCCACCAAAGCCTGGGGCTGGCCTGGAAGTGGGAGGATGTCAAGGGCATGGCCTATCTGACCCCGCTCAAGGAGAAAGAGATCATCCTGCTGGCCCCGAAACCCGGCGTTCCGCTCTACCATGCGGTCCACGCGGTGCTCGAAAGCCTGATGAAGCTGTGCGTGACCAGTTTCAACCTCGCGCTCTACTTGCCGCCCCTGGCGCCGGTCGCCGAGGACTGGGACGGCTTTCCGGCGGTGGTCCGGATCGTGGACCGCGGCGACCCCAACAACAAGACCGCGGACTTCGGCGCGATGGAGCTCTATGCCGCCAGTGTCATCTCCAGCGACCCCTTCCAGGTGGCGGAGCATATTACAGGGCATTGAACCGTTCCTTCGCTTCACGATCCGCTGATTCATCCGAGACGGCCGCCCGGCCGTCTTTTGCGTTGCCACCCGGGAAACTTGCTTCTCCAAAACGAACCGCGGCAACCGCCGCCGTTACCACTTTATCCACAAAAGGATCTACAGCAGTCATCGCCGCAGGATCTTCAGTTATCCAATCAGCGCGGCATGGGCCGCCCATGGCTCCGGCGTCAGGACAGGGCGGCCGGCGGCCGTTGCCAGAAATTTTTCAATTTACTAATGCGTAGTTTTTGGTAATATAGAAATATAACCGGTTCGTTACATTTTGTTTACAAGCGCCGGATGGCGAGAGGGTGGTGACCCGGATGCCGGAACGTTGGTGGCGGATGGTGGTTCCCGGATTGGCGGTTGCCGGGCATCTGTTCGCCTGGATTCAGTTTCAATACCGGATCGACGCGCTGCCGTTGCCCGAAGCCTGGCGCAGCCAGTTTGTCTTCCTATTGCTCTTCTCGCTGGCGTTCGCCCTGGCGTTGTCCTTCTGCCGGCGGCTGCTCTTCACTTGGCTGCTCCTCTCCGGCCAGGCGCTGTTATTGACTGTCATCGGGCTGCCGTTCGGCGATTACTTGGGCGTCGAAGTGACGTTGCTGGCGGCATTCATCATCGAGGCCATCTTTTATACGCCGTGGTGGCAGGGGGCGGCGGCCGCCGCCGGTCTGACCGGCATCGCCGTCGGCCTGCAGCAATTGCCGATCACCGCCTGGGGCGCGCGGCTGTCGGTGGCGTCGGCTCACGATCAGTTGGCCTTCGCGGTCTATGCCGGCTTGCTCATCGCGCTGGCGCTGCTGTTGCGGCTGGAGAAAGACGCGCAGAGCGGGACGGCGACCCAGAACCGCAGCCTGCATGATGCGACGCTGCAACTCTCCCAGATCAATATGCAACTTCAGGAATACGCGGCCATGGCCGAGCAGGAATCGGTACTGACCGAGCGGAAGCGCCTGGCGCGGGAGATCCACGATACGCTGGCCTACACCCTGACCAACCTGGTGATGATGATGGAGGCGGCGATGGATATGGCGGGCGACCCGGGGGCGGCGCTCCGCGACCACCTGCAGCTCTCCCGGGATCAGGCCAAGGCCGGGCTGGCCGAGGTCCGGACCACCCTGCAGGAGTTGCGGGCGGTCAAGCCTTCGGAAACCGCAGGACTGCCCGCTATCAAGCAACTGGTGGATACCTTCGTCAAGGCCACCCAGATGGAGGTCTCGCTGAATTTCGGCAACGCGCCGCTGCGTTTCGGGGCGGAAGCCGACTGGACGGCCTACCGCGTGGTCCAGGAGGGACTGACCAACGCTCTGCGCCACGGCCGGGCCTCCCGGGTCTGGATCTCCTTCGCCTGGGTCGGTGCGGGGATCAGCATCCTGATCCGCGACAACGGCCAGGGCGCGGCGGGCCTCAAAGAAGGGTACGGCCTGATGGGCATGAGGGAGCGGCTGGAACGCCTGGGCGGCCGGATGCTGGTGGAGAGCAAGCCCGGCGACGGCTTCCTGTTGTCGGTATGGTTTCCGGTGAAAGAGGGAGTGGAATGAAGAGAATCCGCGTTTTGCTGGTGGACGACCAGAAGCTCTTCGCCGAGAGTCTCCGGACCGTGCTGGAGACCCGGGCGCGGGCCCTGGAAGTGGTGGGCGTCGCGGCCAACGGCCGGGAGGCCGTGGAGCGGGTGGCGGAGACCCGGCCCGACATCGTCCTGATGGATGTGCGCATGCCCGAGCTGAACGGCGTCGAAAGCACCCGGGCCATCAAGGAGCGCTTCCCCGCCACCAAGGTGCTGATGCTGACGACCTTCGACGATGACGAATACGTGGTGGAAGCCCTGCATCTGGGCGCAGCCGGCTACCTGCTGAAGGATGTGCCGCCGGCCGAGCTGATCGCGGCCATCGAGGCGGTCTCCGAGGGCGGGGTGCTGATCGCGCCCCAGGTCGCCAGCAAGCTTGTGGAGAAGCTGCGCCAGCCGCCGGAGTCGAAACCCCCGGTCCTTTCCGAGGAGAAGCCGGCCCCCCATTGGCTGCAGCAGTTGAGCAACAGGGAGAAGGAGATCCTGCAGCTAATCGCCGCCGGCCTCGACAACAAGGAGATCGCCAAGCGTTTGTACATCGGCGAGCAGACGGTGAAAAACTATGTCAGCATCATCTACTGCAAGCTGGATACCCACGACCGGGTCCAGGCGGCGCGGCTGGCGCTGGAGGCGGGATTGGGCTGACCATTCCCGGATATTGTGGAGAACACCCTTAGCGGGTGTTTTTTGATCGCCTTTTAAGTGCGGTAATAGTACCATGGTACTGAGTCCCGCGCCGCGGCAGGCGGTGATCCAGTACTGCGGTGAGGTGACAGCGAGACGTCATGAATGATATATTACAAATAGGTAAACGCCACTGGTTCCCGGCTTTTCCGGCCATTGAATCGGCAGCCGGATCGGCGCCGGAAACGGGGCGGGCGTCCCAAGTCGTTGCATAGAGAAAAAAGGGGAGGAATGTTGATGCTTCGAACCAAACAAAACCGTTGGCGGACCGGACTGGGACTGGCAATGCTCCTGGCTGTGGCGCTCCTGGTCAATCTGCCGGTCTCACAGGCGGAGAATGTGACGTTGCGTTTTGTCGCCGCCAACCATCCGTTCTATGACGTGATCAAGCCATTGCTGCCGGAGTTCGAGAAGCAGACCGGGATCAAGGTGCGGGCCGAAAACTACGAGGAGAATCAATTGACGCCGAAGCTGACCGTCGAATTTACCTCCAACGCTTCGACCATCGATGTCTTCATGACCCGGCCGCTCCAGGAGGGGAAACTCTTCAGCCGCAACAAATGGTATGAGCCGTTGAACCGGTACATCAACGACCGCAAGAAGACCCCGGCCCGCTGGGGCTGGTCCGACTTCCCCAAATCGGCGGTGCAGGCCGTCACCCATCAGGGGAGCATCGGGGCCGTACCGATCGTCACCGAGTGGCAAGTGGTCTTCTACCGAAAAGACCTCTTCCAGCAGGCTAAGCTGAAAGCCCCGAAGACCCTGGAAGAACTGGAGGCTGCCGCCGCCAAATTGAACAACCCCGCCGGCGAGTTTTACGGGATCGTCTCGCGCGGCCAGCGCGGCGCCGCGGTCACCCAGTTCTCCAGTTACCTTTATAATTTCGGCGGCGACTTCATCAAAGACGGCAAATGCGTGATCGACTCGCCCGAAGCCGTCAAGGCGTTCAAGTATTACGGCAAGTTGCTGAAGAACTACGGACCGCCCGGCGTCACCAACATGAGCTGGCCGCAGGCCCAAGCCCTCTTCGCCAGCGGCAAGGTGGCGATGTGGACCGACGCCAGCGTGCTCATTGCCGGGCTGCTGGATGAGAAGTCCAAAGTCGCCGACAAGATCGGCGTGGCGCTCTTCCCGGCCGGTCCCGCCGGCAATCACCCCTTCATGATCGTGCCCTGGTCCCTGGCGATTCCGGCCCAATCCCGCAACAAGGAAGCGGCCTGGAAGTTCGTGCAGTGGGCCGCCAGCAAGGAGATTGCCAAAAAGGCGCAGTTGGCCGGTTTGACCATGGCCCGCAATTCGGTCTGGACCGATAAGGAAGTGCTGGCCAAGATCCAGCCGGACCTGGCGCTCACCGCCAAGCAGACCGGGCCCATCGCCACCCCCTATGACCGGCCGCTGATGACAGCGGTGGTCGAGGCCCGCGACATCATCGGCGACGTCATCGTCAAGGCCATCGAGACCGGCGGCAACGCCGACATCGAAAGCCTGGCCAAGGCCGCGGCCAAAGGGGTCGACGCTTTGCTCGACAAAGCCGGCGAAGGCAAGTAACGTTTTTGCAGCCATTCGCGGAGGCGCGGCCCGAGCCGCGCCTCCATCAAAACTCACGGGGAATTGCGGAGAGGGTGTCGCCATGAATATCAATCGCTTCGTCGAACGCAACTTGCGCTGGATCTTTCCGTTGCCGGCCGCGACTTTTATCATCCTGATGCTGGTCTTTCCGGTGTTGTACACCTTTTATGTCAGCCTGACCAACTGGGATATGATCTCCAGCGGCGCGGTCAGCTTTGTCGGCCTCGACAATTATCTGGCCATGCTGAAGGAGCCGCGCTTTTATAACGCCATCGGTCTGACGTTTTACTTCACCCTGCTGGCGGTGGGGCTGGAGACGGTTTTCGGCGTGATTATCGCGCTGATTCTGAACCGCGAATTCCGCGGCAAGAACCTGGTGAAATTCATTTTGCTGCTGCCTCTGGTGGCCACGCCCGTCGCCATCGGGCTCTCCTGGACCCTGTTTTACGAGCCCACCATCGGCCTAGCCAATTACGCCCTGAAACTGCTGGGGATCCCCGGCCTCAAATGGCTGGCCTCCAACGCGACGGTCATCCCGTCCCTGGCCCTGGTGGATATCTGGCAGTGGACCCCGATGATCTCGTTGATCGTCCTGGCTGGCCTGGCCGGTTTGCCGCAAGACCCTTACGAGGCGGCCATCGTCGACGGCGCCCGGCCGCTCCAGGTGGTCCGGCACATCACCCTGCCGCTGCTGCGGCCGACCATCCTGATCGCGGTGGCCCTGCGCAGCATCGACGCGCTGAAGACTTTTGACATCATCTACGTAATGACCTCGGGCGGACCCGGCTTCGCCTCCGAGACGCTGAATATTTACGCCTACAGTCTGAGTTTCGGCTATTTCCGCTTCGGCGCCGCCTCGGCGTCGCTGGTGGCCCTGTTTGCCATTGTCCTGGGTTGCTGCGTCATCCTGTTGAAAATGCGCAAGTCCCAGGAATTGTGATGCCATAAACCGTGACGGAGCTGATGACGATGCAGATCAACAAGAAGCTGTTATCCCGGATCGCCTGGTATGGATTGATTGCCCTGATTATCATCCCGTTTTTGTTTCCGCTCTTCTGGATTGTGAGTTCCTCCTTCAAGACGCAGAGCCAGATCGTGGCTTCGCCGCCGCTGTGGGTCTTCCGGCCGACCCTGGAGAATTACAAAGGGGTCTTCATGGACCAGAACTTTGGGATTTACCTCATGAACAGCTCGATCATTGCCATCGGTTCGACCCTGCTCTCGCTGCTCATCGGAATCCCGGCGGCGTACGCCATTTCACGATACAAGATGCAGACCCTGGGAGTCTTTATTCTGATCGCCCGGCTGATGCCAGGGATCTCCTTCCTGATCCCCTGGTTCATTCTGTTCTCCAAGATCCGGCTGATCGATACGTATACGGCCTTGATCGCCAGCCACATGCTGGTGGGGCTGCCGCTGATCGTCTGGATCATGATCAACTATTTCGACGGGCTGCCCCGGGAATTGGAGGAATCGGCCCTGATCGACGGCTGCACGCTGCAAGGGGCGTTCGTCCGGGTCTATCTACCCATCTCCGGGCCGGGGATCCTCACCGCGACGACCCTGTCGTTCCTGTTCTCCTGGAATAATTTCATGTTCTCGCTGGTGCTGAGCGCCCAGCGCACCAAGACCCTGCCCATCGCCATCTATAACTTCGTCTCCTACGCCGAAGTGAATTGGGGCAGCGTGATGGCTGCGGCGGTGGTGATCATCGCGCCGGCGATCGTCCTGACCATGGTCTTCCAGCGCTATGTGATCAAGGGCCTGACCATGGGCGCGGTCAAAGGCTGACGAAATCTTCCAAAGTCCAAATGCCATGGCAGCGTCTCGGCAAAGCGGCAGAGACGCTGCCTTTGGGTGCCACATTGGATCCGGTCATCAATTCATGGGACGGTTACGATTACAACGCCCATATCTGTGGCGAAAAATCAAAGAAGTTCAATAGCATCCATTATGCGAAAAGGGAGTCAAGCTGACGATAGACTCCCTTTTTTAATTTGTTTGGATGGTTGCGCGCCCGGAGTCCGAAGGAATGCCGCTATGCGCTGGCCACGATTTTTCCCGGCTTCAGGGATAGCAGCCGCTCGATCTCCTGCATCTGCTCCAGGGAGAGCGGGCCGAAGTCCATGGCCTTGACATTCTCTTCAACTTGGGTGGCGGTCTTAAAGCCGGGAATCGGGATCGTCCGCGGGCTCCGCCCCCAGATCCAGGCGAGGGCTCCCTGGGTCAAGCTCCGGCCTTTGCTGGTCAGAATCTCGCGGACCGCGGCGAGCCGCTCCAGAAATTCCGGGCGCGGCCGGCCGTTTTCAAAATAGGCGACCCACTCATGGCCGCTGCCCCGGACGTCATCGACGGGCAGACGGCTGTCGGCGTTGAACTTGCCGCTCAGCAGGCCCATGGCCAAAGGCGTCCGGTTGATGCTGGCCAGCGAGTGAATGTCGCAGATCGCAATGAGTTCGCTGGCGTCATGAAAGAGGTTCAAGTCGTGTTCCACGGCGCAGAAATGGGGCTTGGCAGTCCACCGACGGGCGCTGCCCGGGTCGTCGGTACTCCAGCCGAAGGCCCGGATCCGGCCGAGCGCCTGCAGATCCTGGAGGGTCTGGGCCACCTCGTCCGCCTGGGCGGGGGAGAGCATTCCGACATGAAGCAGGTAGAGATCGATGTAGTCCGTATCCAGGCGGCGGAGCGAAGCTTCGCAGGCCCGGCGGATATAATCCGGGGTGACGTCGCAGCCCTCCGCCCGGCGGCTATCCGGGTCAAAGGTATACCCGAATTTGGTGGCGATGACCGCCTGATGGCGGCGGCCTTTGAGCGCCTGGCCGAGAACGGTTTCACTATGGCCGGCGCCGTAGACGTCGGCGCTGTCAAAGAAGTTAATGCCGGCCTCCATGGCCAGATGAACGGCACGAATCGATTCCTGGTCATCCACTGCGCCCCAGCCGTCCGCCTTGCCGTCCAACCAGAACGGCCCGCCAATGGCCCAACAGCCTAACCCCATGGCGCTGACCGGGATGCCGGTCCGGCCCAAAATACGCTGGCTTTCCATTATCAGCACTTCCTTTTCAAAAAAGAGGTTTTTCCCGGTTTTAGTGTAATATAACTTATTGGATCACAAAAGATCCAAAGGATGGGCAATAATGAGGAACCAATTGCCGTGCCGGAGGTCAGCATGTTCGGATTACAAATGGATCGTTCGTCATCCCTATCCCTCAGCGCACAGTTGACAGCGCAGCTGCGGGAGATGATTCTGGCTGGCCGGATCATCGGCGGCCAACAGCTGCCGCCTTCGCGAGAGTTGGCCCAAGAGCTGAGAGTGGCCAGGAATGTAGTCATTCAGAGCTACGAGCAGCTGTTGGCCGAGGGTTATCTGGAAAGCCGGGTGGGAGCGGGAACCTTCGTGGCCGATCTGCGCGGGTACCGCTGGCCCGGCCGATTCTCTGGAGGCCGTCCGGCTCATGAGGCCGCAGTCCCGGAAATAGCGCGGGATGTCATTGATTTTAACGCCGGCCAGCCGGATTTGAGCCGTTTCCCGTCGATGCAGTGGGCCAAATTGCTGAAGGAGGTTTCGCTGGAGACTCCGGAACGGGCTTTCGGCTTTGAGCCTCCCGCCGGAGAGTGGTCCCTGCGTTCGGCAATTGCCGGATATTTGTTCCGGGCCAAGGGAATCGTCTGCCGGCCGGAACAGATTCTGATTGTGCCCGGCGTGGCCCAGGCCGGCGATCTGCTGGCGAAGCTCTTCCGGCCGTCCGGCCGGGCGGTGGCGCTGGAAGACCCTTGCGGCTATAACCGGGAGGTTTTTATCCATCATGGCTTGGAGACCCTCCCGGTGCCCGTCGACTACCACGGGATACGCCCCGAGGAATTGCCGAGCCATGCGGGAGTCGGCTTGATCTACGTGGTCCCGTCCCACCAGTTTCCGATGGGCGGCGTTTTGCCGGTCCAGCGCCGCCTGCAGTTATTGGAGTATGCGGCGGAGCGGGACGCTTATATCGTCGAGGATGATTACGACAGCGAGTTCCGCTACCGGGGCGAACCGATCCAGGCGTTGCGCCACCTCGCGCCGGAGCGGGTCATTTACCTCGGAACGTTCAGCAAGATCTTCGCCCCCGGCCTGCGGCTGGGGTTCATGGTGATGCCCGGAGCGCTGCTGGATGAGGCATGCCGGCTGAAAGAACAGCTTAACCTGCGGACGCCGTCCCTGACTCAGTTGGCAATGGCCCGTTTCATCGATTCCCGGGCGCTGGATCGCCATGTGTATCAGATGAAGAAAGTCTACGCCGCCAAAAGGAAGCGATTTATCGCGTTGCTCAGCGCGGCTTTTGGGGCGGGGATCCGGATCTGCGGCGAAAACGCCGGACTCCATCTGGTCGTGGAGTTCCAGGACCGTTCTTTCGAGGTTACGGATATGGAACGATTGCTGGAGAACGGGGTGGTGGTGGACTGGGTGGAGGATTATGCCGTCGGGAAGGGTTGCCACCGGCACCAGCTGGTTTTGGGCTATGGAGGACTCGGGCCGGAACAGCTCGCCCTGGGCGTGGAGCGGATCGCCAAAACGCTCGCTCACTGAGCCGAAGTGAGCGGGCGGAACGTCAGAGGAAAGGAGCCCCGTTCCTGATAAAAGTTGGATGCCCGGCGCACTCTTGAAAAGCAGCGCCAGTTATGGTATGATAATGATTGCTTATTTCGGGCCGACATAGCTCAGCTGGTAGAGCAGCGCACTTGTAATGCGCAGGTCATCGGTTCAAATCCGATTGTCGGCTCCAGATAAATCAAGGGCTTTACCGTTTATATAAATCAAGTTTGACAATAATTTGACAATAACCAGATCTAAAACGAGGCCGCAATCAATTGGATTGCGGCTTTTGCTTGGGGATAAGGTTGTCGAGCATCGAGCCCATCTTGTCGGCGGCGGTTCGCTTTACTTCTGGAATTCGTGGCCGTTGGTCGAAACAAATAATTCTAGCAGATTGTGTTTAGTTTTCGGAATCCGCCATCTAGAAGAATATAAAGGAGATGTCTTTACTAGTACAATATCAGGGCAAAAAATAGAGATATAAAAGGAAATATGGTATAGTAAGAGTAAAACAGTAAAAAGGAACCAAGAGATGCGACCCCAAAGATATCCAGTAAAATTAAGCGAAGCAGAACGAGAAACACTTCGAGTCATAATCTCCAAAGGAAAGGCGACCGCACGAAGCATTCGACGAGCACATATCCTCCTGATGGCGGATGAAAATCGACTTGGCGGAAAGATTAAAGATGAAACGATAGCCAGTCAACTACAGGTTAATAAGAATACCGTGTTGAACGTCCGCAAAGCCTATACCAGACATGATTTGCAAGAAGCTATTCAACGAAAAAAGCGGACCACGCCACCCGTGCCGCCGAAGGTCACCGGCGAACTTGAAGCCAAAATCATCGCCTTAAGTTGTAGCGAACCTCCAGCAGGAAGAAGCCGATGGACATTACGTCTGCTTAGCCAAAAAGTGGTGGAACTTCAGTATATCGATAGTATTTCCTACGACACCATCGATCGAGTTTTAAAAAAACGAACTCAAGCCGCATCTTCGTAAATGTTGGTGTATCCCGCCCGAACAAAACGCGGCGTTTGTGGCGGCAATGGAAGATGTCTTGGATGTCTATCAGCAGCCTTACGATGCAAACTGTCCGGTTGTATGCATGGACGAAAAACCCTATCAGCTCTTGGATGAAGCCCGAAGGCCTATCCCCATGAAACCGGCGAAGCCACTATGTCAGGATAGCGAGTACATCCGAAATGGAACATGCAGCATCTTTATATTCACTGAGCCATTGGCTGGGTTCCGGCACGTAGCGGTTCGGGAACGACGGACTCGGATGGAGTGGGCCGAACAAGTTCGGGAATTGCTTGATGTGTATTACAAGGATTCGCCGAAAATCAAACTGGTGATGGATAATTTGAACACCCATACCATCGCCTCACTCTATCAGGCTTTTGACCCACAGACAGCCCGTCGCTTAGCGAAGCGTTTAGAGATTCATTACACACCCAAGCATGGAAGTTGGCTGAACATTGCCGAGATTGAACTAAGCGCCATGACCAAACAATGTTTGGAACGGCGTATTCCTTCAATTGAAACACTTGCCAGCGAATTATCCGAGTGGGAACATCATCGCAATTCAAGTCAAAAAACGGTTGATTGGCAATTTACAACTGAAGATGCTCGTGTCAAACTAAAACGTTTATACCCCCAATTTTTGTCCTGATGTTGTACTAGTAATGCGTAGTTTAAAAACAGGTCTTTGAAATAGGATTATTTTCTATAATACCTAAATGTGCTTGCGCGATGAGGGCTTTTTAATTCTAGAAGACTATTTTTGTTATCATTATTGAAATCCATCTTTGATATAATCGGTCAGGCGTTTCGGTGTGCTCAACACCACGGATTGGAGGGTCATGTTCTGATTGAGTGTTTTGCCACTAGTGACTGTTACCCCAACATGGGCAAACATATCTCCGGTACCTACTTGACCATCAAGATTAAAATCGATAAAGGCACACATGATAACCGATCCTGCCGGAATATTGCTGATGGAATAGCTGCCGTTGCTGGCGGCATTGCTCATTGAGCTACAAGTTGAAGACTCCGGAAGATAGTAAAAGACTTTGGTGGCTGCGGCACCAGAAGGTGAGCCATTTACGGCGGCATAAGCATCAGGCAGACCATATCCAAGCTGATTATTGAAGCTACCATTTCCCGCCGCTTTGAGAGTTTGGCGGACCACAGATGGGTTTGTAATGCCATGAGAATAAAGTAATGCCACAATCCCTGCGACATGTGGACTGGCCATTGAAGTCCCAGCCATCCAGATATAGGTATTTTGTTGGGTTTGTTTATCATAAGTTGTACTAAAAACATACGAAGTGATCGTTTCAGAATTGCCGGAACCGCCAGGTGCGCAAACCCAGATTTCAGGTCCGTAATTAGAATAAGGGGCTATGTTTCCTTGATAGTCCGTGGCGGATACGGCAATTACCCCTGGGTAATTTGCCGGAAAACCCACAAAGCTTTTTTCGTTACCGGCAGCGGCAACTATTGTAACATTCCGGTCTATTGCATATTGGAGGGCAGTTTTAAAAGTTTGAGGAGCGGAACCGACGGGAAATTGACCTGTTAAACTCATATTAATGATATTGGCGCCATGATCGACTGCCCAATATATGCCGTTAGTAATCATTGCTGTAGTTCCGTTGCCATCAGCGGCTAAGACCCTAACCGGCATAATCTTTACATTCCAGCCGACTCCGGCCATTCCTTGAGCATTATTTGTTACGGCACTAACGATCCCAGCGACATGGGTTCCATGGCTATAACGATTATCATTGTCATAGTATTGATTGTCCGAGGGAACTGCGTCCCAATCTACGAAATCATAACCGCTAACCAAATTAGAAGCCAAATCTGGATGACTGGTAGAAATCCCCGTATCCAGAACAGCCACGACTACTCGGGGATTTCCTTTCTGAATCGACCAAGCTCTTGATAAATTTAATAAACTATAATTCCAAGTTTGATATGTAGTATATTCGCTGTCATTCGGTGTTACCGATAAATCAGCGGCATGCAGAATTAAGTTGTCTTCTACATAAAGAATATCAGAGTTGGCCTTAAGTGATGATTGTTGAAAAGTTTGTGGATCTATTTGAACAACGTAGACATTATCCGGCCCATAAATCTTATGCTTTAAAATGCCGCCAAGATTGGAGAGCAGTTGTTGAACCTCTCCTTCAGACATTCCAGAACGAAATTTAATAATTTTTTCATTAGCGACGCTGGACCGACGGATCCGAGAGCGCGCTACTCCCACAGAAGCAAATGGTTGAGTTTTTAAACTTAGTTTAGATATATCCGCTGTGTAAGTGGTTCCAACAATCCCGGATACCGTTCCCGTCCCCGGTATTGGATTGTCATTGCCGCCGTCGCTGTTGCCGCCACCCCCGCCACCGCAACCTGCCACAACAATTATCAAAAAAGCAGCGAGAATAAAGTGAAAACTTTTGGCGTTCATTAGCAATCTCCTTTTATATAATTTTTCATATATTACCATTAAAATCCTTTTCCCTTTTAAAATCAATATAAAAAAATTATGCAGGGATGGAGTTTAATTTCTAATTTATATTAATAATTAAAATGGATAAATTACCGTATTGTGCGGGAGCGGCCAGTAGCTATTTCATGAAAGAGGTATGCGCGTGGACAGTTTCATTAAAGATTATGAATGCTTTCTCGGACTTTTGTCGACGCTTCCTTGGCTCCAGTTCAAGCAAGGTTTTTGAAAGATCGCTTTAAGGTAGTCGAATTACTGCAATCTTGCTGCAATTGAGTCAAAAATAATAACCGGGAAAAAATTAGTCCCCGGTTATAGTTTATAGTCTTGAAATTTTTATTTTTTAGCCTTCCTTTACCGAGGAAGGTTTTTTCATATGCGCGGTCGTACCTATGCTCTCTTTTTCCTTTACCGATTATCCTCGCAATAGTTCTCATACATTACGGTATCCTCAAGCGGTTTTCTTTCGGTTTGATGGCGGTCGGAACTCAAAAATCCCTTGGCGGGATAACCCAGGATAAGTAATGCGGTTGGCTCAATGGATCCGGGTATGTTAAATTCCTTTCTGATAATTTCGGGATCAAACAGTCCCACCATCACGCTTCCGATATTCAATTCCCTTGCGGCCAGCATCATGTGGTCGCAAATAATGCCGATATCCAAATCACCCGAACATTTTCCGTCAAAGGGCCGTATTAAAGGTTTCCTTTTATCCTGACATACGATGAGGATACATGGAGAACCGAAGGTTTGATATGCTTTTTGAACCTTGAGAATATTCTCCGGCCGTTGAACAACGATGATACGCTGGGGTTGCTTATTGCAGGCGGTTGGCGCCACACGTCCGGCAGCTAAAATTCGGTCCAGATCGTCTTTGGGGATTTTTTTATCGGTAAATCCTCGCGTAGTGCACCGTTGTTTTGCTAATTCTAAAAAAGCCATTTTGAAATTCCTCCATGCGCATCTCGATATCCATCCGCGCTGCATCGGCTTCAAGCTTACAGAAGGCGCATTTTTTGCAGTTTGGATCGCTTCCGACACGGTATTATAAGTTGAATGCCGCTCCATGTAGAGTTCTATCCTCATCATTTTAGCGCGGTTTGTAAAACCATATCGCGACTGATCATCCCTTTAAAGATCCCTTGGGAATCGATAACCGGCAACCGCTTAAGACCTTTCTCGGTCATCAGTTTGACGGCTTCATCGATAGTCGCCTCTTCTTTGATGGTAATCGGGTTTTTGATCATCACTTCTGAGGCCGTTCTTGCTTGAGCGTGTTTTACGAATTCATTCCATTGCCGTCCTTGTTCCGTTAAAGCCAGTTTACTCCGCAAAGAATCCCAAAAACCCGGTTGACCGAATATAAGCGGCAGTAAATCGGAGTCGCATATCAAGCCGATGAGTTTCCCTTCTTCATCAGTGACGGCGATTCGTTGAATTTCTTTACCGGATATTTTTGCGAACACTTCTGAAATCGGGGTATCGGGATGAACCGTCTCCGAGTCCCGCACGGCAACGGCCTTGACTGGCTGCGTGTTGTTTACCACGATATTTTGTTCCTGTAATGAGTGCCATGTTGGGACCTGCTTGGTGATAGTGTGAAAAATATCGATTCGAGCGATAATGCCTACCAATTTTCCGGCGTCATCGACCACGGGCAGTCTCTTCAGATGGTGGTTTACCATCGTTTGCACAGCGTTTTTCAGTAACAGATCTTGCTTGACGGTTACCAGGGGAGTGCTCATAACATCTTTGGCTGTTTTTCCGGCGATGCTTTTCATAAAGGCATTCAAATTTGCTTCGTCCAACTTTGGCAGCAACCCGAGGCGGATCGGCAATCCGGCCTTGGTCATCAGGTCATTCGACGTTATGATTCCGACGGGATGCTGTTCCGCATCGACGACAGGAATTCCTTTTAACCTGTTATCCAGCATGAAATGAATCACTGAAGTAAGCGGCGTTGTCGGAGCGACGGTTTTAGGGGAGGCCGTCATGATTTCTTTCACTTTGATTTGTTGCGGAATCAAATGTTTCGCCGAATGGTATGCGCGGACATCGATAGTTTCAATCGCAATGATCCCATCCACGACCATCTCTTCGAGATGGGGCATGATGGTTTCTATATAAGTTGAATTAAATTTCTGTTATGCATCATGTCCCTAAAGCCGGCCATGATGGGAAAATTAAGGAATTTAATTCAACTTATTACCGCTGTAATAGGATGAAATAAATTCCGATTTAATCTCATTTGCATTCGGCCTTAGGAATGCAAATATAGTAAAGATATTTATTTCATCCTATATAGCTCGGCCTCAGGGATCAAAAGCTCAATGGTGACGGGCAAGTGATAGGATAAGTCAAGAATGTTGGTGGCGGAGATTTCGCCATTTTCATAATAACCCGCAATTCCTCGATTTACGATGCATCGAGCGGCTAATTTGAGGCTGCGGACATATTCGATGACGGCGTTATATAAAATCTTGCCGTGCCATCGAACATTTTCGCTGGTAAAGATCCTGATTTTTTTATATTGAAGTGACATTGTAGAGCCCCCTTAGATAGTCCTGCCAAGCCAGAGCCCAAGAAAAACAAGAGCTAAACCACCTATATTGTTCAGCGCAAGATTGCCGAGTGCCGTAAGAAACTGGCCGTTCCCCATAAAATTGGTACTTTCCAGCGCATAGGTGGAAAAGGTAGTTAATCCGCCAAGAAAGCCGGTCATCAATAACAAGCGCACTGTCGGAGAAATGATATTTCGTCCTGCCAGGGAAAACCCCAATCCAATCAAAAAACAGCCAATGAGGTTGACTCCTAAGGTTCCCAAGGGAAAGCTATTCCCAAACCATTTCACAGCTAGCAATGAAAAAAGGTATCGACAGGCTGACCCTAACCCACCGCCGGCAATGATGAATAAAATATTGATGAACACATAATCCATCTCCTATCTCGCAATATATGTAGGAGTTATCAGCCCGAGATAGGCGTATGCGAACTCCATCGCTTTATCAAAGGTTCTTTTACTTTACTATCGGTTCTTCCATAACGATCACCACCGTAAGGTATTCCGTTTTGCTGGTATGGAGGATGAACAGACGAATTGATTATAGTCTGTCCATTTGCGGGGGGAGTTCGATTTAACCCTTCATTCTACTGAACTAACTGGATAAGATAATCAGAATAACAAAAACTCCCATGATTTAGCTTAATAAAACTAAAACACAGGAGTCATCAGCCTTTGAGGCGGTTTTGGCGAACTCCATCGCCTTTTAAAAGCTCAGAAAAGCAAGGGATAAAGTCGTTTTTTACTCCGCTGAAAGGCTGATTTCCGTTTCGAAAGACTTTATCACATGGCTTTTAATATACTATATCATATCTTCAGGATTCGTTCAATCGGCGGAATGGGTCGGCTGGGGTCCGTCATTTAAGCATGGAGAAATGGCTTAAGATTGGATTGGACACTTCATGGCTTCATGCGGCTCCTCCGCTTGCGTTTTTGGGGGCACCCGCACGAGGATGAAGCCGGCGATAATGGCCGTAAAAGGAACCACCAAGGTGAGGCCGATGGTCCCGGAGAAGGTCTTCAACAATTCGGAAGCGATATAATTCATATTCATGATTCGCCAGAAGGGGATGCCTTTGGCTAACAGGTACATCAGCATGGTCATGGCTCCGCCAGAGTAGGCCAGCAATAGCGTGGTGGACATCGTGCCAATGACCGCCCGGCCGATATTCAGCCCCGATTTGATCAACTCGGAGCGCCGAATGTCCGGCCTTTTTTCGCGAATCTCGAACATCGCCACCGCGATATCCATGGCGACATCCATAATCGCTCCGGAGGCTGAGAGGATCACGCCGGCATAGAAGAGTTTGAGCAAGTCCAAGTGTTCGTAGCCGGAGAAACGCAAGGTGGCGGAGAATTCGGAAGTGGCGCCATTGACCCGCATCATTCCGCCGAAGATCAGTAAAATGATCCAGGTAAACAGGCAGCCGCTGAGCGAGCCCAGAAAAGCGCTCCATCCTTTTTGGTTGAATCCGGCCACCAAGAAGATTGTGACCAGGCAGATTAAGGCGACTATCGGCATGGCGAACAGCATGGGATCGGTCCGGCTCTCCAAACAGAAGGGGAGCAATACTTTTAAGATCACCATAATCGTAAAACCAAAGGAGACGATGGCTTTGACCCCGACCCAACCGGCCAGGCCAATCAGGGCAGCCAGGAAAACCAGCGAGATGGCGAGCATCGCTCCTTCGCGCAGCGGTTCAAGCATCCGCGCGGCAATAATCCTGTCGCCCTGCTTGGAATAGCCTAAGAGCGCCTTTTCGCCCGGTTGAAAGAACCATTCCAATTCGAGCGAACCTTGCAGCAGATTGGCG
Organism: Hydrogenispora ethanolica; assembly: GCF_004340685.1. Lineage (NCBI taxonomy): Bacteria > Bacillati > Bacillota > Hydrogenispora > Hydrogenispora ethanolica. The sequence continues at coordinate 242,671 of NZ_SLUN01000003.1, forward strand.
GCTTGGATAATCCGGTTCCGGTCCGGACCGTCGAGTAGCCGGACTTTCACGCTTTGTTCGCCTTGACGGAAGATGCCGCGTTGAAAGACTAGCGAGTCATCGGTCTCCAGAACGATACAACGCGCCTCCCGCTCGCTGGCGGGGCGTTGATAGTATTTGGACAAGGGAAATAGGATCAGAATCGAAGTCAACACCAGGATCACCGCGCAAAAGACGATGTCCCGGAAAGCGGGATTCATTTTCAGTTGATTCATCGTTTCCTCCGGATTTGCGCCATCGCTTACTTTGGAAAAAGGATGACCGTTGCCGGTCATCCTTTGCTATGGTGTTATCGATTGATCGTGCCGGTTACCATTTCAAGCCGGCTTGCGCCACTTGGTTGAGCGCTTTACAGATATCGGTGTTGTCTTTATAGCCGGAGAACCGGGCCGCGCCGACGCCCTCGACGGTGGTCAGCACCGGAATTCCGGTATGAACATAAGAGGTCCAGAAGAGGTTGGCCCGGGTATTCATCAGGCGGCAGAAGGTCATGGATACCGGCCGGTATCCGCCGTAGAGCGCGTTCAGTTGCTGCTTGCTCAGGCCGGCTTGCTCATCGGCGAGGGCCTTGGCAATTTGGGCCTTTTCGGATTCGGTCGGATGGGTGAGGCCAAAATCGGCGGCCAGTTTCAAGATGCCGGACTGGGGATCCCGTTCATTTTTGAGGATGGCGGCCACTTTTACATCGGCCATCTCAAAGGAGAGTTTTTGGTTGTAGAACAATTCCGGATTGACCCGGTATTCGGTGCCCATGGATAATCCGAGGCCGCCGCATTCATGGTCGCCGGTGACAATGATCAAGGTTTGCGGATGTTTCTTCTTGAACTCCAGCGCCGCCGCGACCGCCTGATCGAGATCGAGCATGTTGGCGATGGTGCTGCCGGTGTCATTCGCGTGGCAGGCCCAGTCCACCTTGCCCTCTTCGACCATCAGGAAGAAGCCTTTTTTATTGGCCGACAAGAGGTCGATGGATTTCTTCACAATTTGGGGCAGGGGAAGATCGTCGGGCCCGCGGTCCAGGGCGTAGGGCAACGCTTCGTCGTTCATATCTCCGGGCAGGTTGGCCAGGACTCGTTGGCCGGGCTTGGCTGCCAGAAATTCTTTGGACGTGGTCGCCACGGTAAAACCCTTGGCCGCCGCTTCTTGATAGAGATCTCGTTTGTCCTTGCGGCTGGCCGGCGAGAAATGTTTCACTCCGCCGCCGCCCACGAACAAGTCGAATTTGCTGTTGATTAATTGTTCGGCGATTTCGTCATACTTATTTCTGCTGTCGATATGGCAATAGTAAGCGGCGGGCGTCGCGTGCACGATCTTGACGGAGGAGACGATGCCAACGGCGTAACCCTTGTTTTTCAACGCTTCACTGATATAGGGGGTTACGGTGGTTTTGTCTTCCCGGAGTCCAATCACGCCGCTCAGGGTCTTGTAGCCGGAGGAGAGCGAGGTGGCCGTGGAGGCGGAATCCGGCACGATGCTGGTGGAATCATAGGTGGTGTTCACACAGTTGACCCGTAGCGTATTCATGACCAGGCGCTTCTTTTGGTCGATTGCGGTCTTGCCCGGAGTGTTGTTTAATTGCAACTCCGCCACCTGGCGCTGGGCGATACCCATTCCGTCGCCGATAAACATGAAGATATACTTGGGAGGCGCTTCGGCGGCCGCAAAAACCTGGAGGGACAGGCAAGCGAAGATGAGGGCAAGCACCAAGCCGAGCTTCCAAAAGGGTTGGTTTCGACGCATACAGCTCACTCCTTCTAAAAAATGTTAATTGAGATACAATCTCAATATAATGGAGTGAGATTATCCGCCCATTAATTGGTCTTTAAAGCCAATTTAAATCAATTTGGGGTTTGCTTTTCATGATCGCGGATATATGCTATATTAATTTTAAAGTCACAGGATAAGTCGATTTCGTGATGGGAATGGCTCCCGAATTCCGGCGAGGATAGGACAATGATCAATGAATATTGAAGAGCGGATCGAAAATGCAGTGAAGAAAATGGGCACGCGAAACACCCAACCGCGGCAGATTATCGCGGAAAAGATGAAAGAGCTGGGCCGCACCGGGGCGCTGTTTTCTGCCGAAGAACTCTGGCAGGAACTGCGCCGGACTCATCCGGAGATCGGCCGGGCCACGATCTTTCGTTCCATCGAAAAACTGGTGGAATTCAAAGTGCTCGATCGAATTCAATTCGAAGACGGTGACCATTATTTCCGGGTATGCTGCTTGGAGGGGCACCATTATCATTTGGCTTGCACCAGGTGCCGGCGGATTTTGGAGTTTGAGAACGACAGCGCCGCGCAACAGCTCTCGATTATCGCCAAGCAAGCCAACTTCGATATCGAAAAACGCGCCCTAACGATCTTCGGTTGCTGCGAAGCTTGCCGGAAAAACGCGCGGAATTGAGGAGATTGAGTCCCGAATGGGTTGCCGAAAGGCTTTCAAAATGCAGAAGAATCATAAATGTAGATCAAAGATAAGAAGAACGAAAAGACCGCTGCGGCGGTTTTTTCATTCTATGAGAAAACCCCGTTAGACGCGGGGTTCAAAAGCGCTTATCGCGGCGGGGAAGACGGCGCACCCGGGCTTATGAAAAGATTCGTAATTCCATCCATGACGGGCTCACCCCTCGCCTATCGTTGCTTTGTGGATAAGTGATCGGGTTGAGGCGTCGAATGAGCTCATTTGGCGAGTGACGGATCTCTTTTGGTGACTGAAAGAGCTCGTTCAGTCGCCGGGTAAGCTCATTTTGTGGAAAAAGAGTTCTTTCAGTCGTTGAACGAGCTCATTTTGTGAATAAAAGAGCTCTTTTTGTGAATGAATGAGCTCTTTCAGTCGCTGAGCGAGCTCATTTTGTGAATGAATGAGCTCTTTCAGTCGTTGAACAAGCTCATTTTGTGGATAAAAGAGTTCTTTTTGTGAATAAGTGTTCTATTCCTGTGGATAAACGGTATCGTTGAATGTGGTTAATGAATTTTGGCTGTGGATAAGTGGGGGGGAGGGAGGGGAGAGGGAAGAGGGAAGAGGTAGGGGGCTTTCAAGTTGAGAGGTTGTCAACGAATAAAGAACTGCTTGCAGGCTTCTCTGCCAAAGACTCAGGTTAAACATAAATAGGACTTCCACGAATTAGCAATCCCCATTTTGCTTTTTCTCGCAATGGGCGAGAATGTTATTTCTGTTGATCGATTTAACCCTTGGGTTCGCCAGAAGAAAAAGATAAAAAGTTTGTAGAAGTGGATTTATAAAAGGTTTTGATGAGAATATGTCGAAATTTTACATGGAAAATAAATGCAGGTTTGGAACGTTAACATGTTTGACCTGCTTAGGAATTATGAGTGGCTTTCGGAAGTTATCAATGAAAGAACATAACCTCGGAATGGAGCGCAACTAGATGGCGAAAGGCAAAGAGAATAACATCAAAGAAGAACCCATTGAGAAACAGCTTTGGAAAGCTGCCGATAAGCTCAGAAAGAATATTGATGCCGCCGAATACAAGCATATTGTCCTCGGCCTTATTTTTTTACGATACATCTCCGATGCTTTTGAAGAGCTGCATGACGCGATGGATGCCATTGAAAAGGACAATCCATCGCTCAAAGATGTGCTTCCGAAGGTTTTTGCCCGTGGCAACCTGGACCCGACCAATCTGGGCGGATTGATCGATCTGATCGGCAATATCGCTCTCGGCGACGCCAAAGCCCGCAGCGCCGATGTTCTTGGCCATGTGTTTGAATATTTCCTCGGCGAGTTTGCCTTGGCGGAAGGGAAAAAGGGCGGCCAATTCTATACGCCCCGCAGCGTTGTGGAGCTGCTGGTGGAGATGAAAGTTGATGAGCGGAGAAGTGAGAGTGAAGGCCTGAATCACTGATTAAACGGATTGAACTGATGACACGGATTTAAATCAAGGAACCAATAATCGCTGAATCAGGAGTCCGGATGAAAATGTGATCGGGGAGTGAAGATGAGATATGACCTATAATCCCGCTATCCATCATCGCCGTTCCATTCGCCTGAAAGGATACGATTACTCGCGGGCCGGATTATATTTTATCACCATCTGTACCCAGAACCGGTTACATTTATTGGGCAAAATTGAAAACGGGGCCATGATATTGAATGACGCGGGGCGGATGGTGGCGACGGTTTGGAATGAAATCCCCCGACATTATGGCGGTTTTGCCATCCATGAATTTGTCGTCATGCCCAATCACATTCACGGCATCATCGAAATCGTGGCAACGGTAGGGGCAGGCCTCCGTGCCTGCCCTGGTGGATTATGCAATCGCCCCGATTCCAAACAACCCCGAAACGGGAAACCACGCGATGGGCAATTGTGTGATGGGCAACCACAGGGGGTTGCCCCTACGGGAATCCCGCTGGACATGGTGAAAACAATGGGATCGACGGCGGTGAATTTGCTCAATGTTGTTCAACGGGATGGTCAATTATGCAATTCTGGACAATTACGGTGTGAACAACCACGGAACGGGCAACCCCATGATACCGGATGCGATGGGCAACCATGTGTGGGGCAACCACGGGGGGTTGCCCCTACGATGGACGTTCCGGTGGGGATGAAAACAATGAAATTGCCGGATATTGTTCATCGGTTTAAAACGTTAACGACCAAACGATATACCGACGGGGTAAAACAACACGGCTGGGATCCTTTTCCCGGGAGATTGTGGCAACGCAATTATTACGAACATATCATTCGGAATGAAAATTCGTATCAAATGATCGCTGAATATATCGTCAATAATCCGGTAAATTGGTCAAAGGACGGTTATTATGGCTGCTAAAATCACCGAATCCCAGATCGAGCAATTCGCTGTCGAACTCCTCGAAAAACAGGGCTACCAATATATTTACGGTCCCGATATTGCTCCCGACAGTGAAACGCCGGGGCGGCAATCGTTTGAGGATGTTCTTCTGCTTGAAAAATTGCGGAATGCGGTTGGCCGGATTAACCCAAGGATCCCTGTAGAGACAAGAGAAGATGCCATCAAACAGATCCAGCGCCTCAACTCGCCGGAGCTAATCTCAAACAATGAGATACTCCATCGCATGTTGACCGAAGGAATTAAGGTTACGTATCAGAAGGATGGGCAGAGCCGGGGCGATCTGGTTTGGTTGATTGACTTTGCTGAACCGGAAAACAATGTTCTTGGTTCTCAACCAATTTACCGTGGTCCAAAATCGTTATAAGAAACGGCCGGATGGGATCCTCTTTGTAAATGGTCTACCCTTGGTCGTGATCGAATTGAAAAACGCGGCGGATGAAAACGCAACAATTCATACTGCCTTTGACCAGTTGCAAACCTACAAAGAGACGATTTCGACCCTCTTCATTTATAATGCCTTTTTTGGTTGTATCCGACGGTTTGGAGGCCAAGGCCGGCACCATCTCCGCTGGATTTAGCTCCTCATGAACAAGCGTTAGATGTCAAAGATGAGGTTTCATTTTTTCAAGCGGTTAAATCGAGACTGATAAAATTCGATGGCACGGGTTCGGCGAGAACCGGCGGAGAAATAGAGACCGTTATCCGGCAAGTGATCGATAAAGCCTTGGTCACTGAAAAGGTAATCGACGTCTTCGATGCGGCGGGAATTAAGAAACCCGATATTTCCATTCTTTCAGATGAATTTCTGCTTGAAGTCAAGCATATGGAGCATAAAAACGTCGCGTTGGAAGTCTTGAAGAAGCTGCTCAATGACGAAATCAGGTCCCGCACCAAAAAGAATTTGATCCAAAGCAAGACCTTAATGGAAATGCTCGAAAATTCCATTAAGAAGTACCATAACAAAATCCTGACCGCGGCCGAAGTTATCGAAGAACTGATTCACATCGGCAAAGAGATCCATCAGATGGATAAAACGCCACAGGAGATGGGTTTATCTGAATATGAATATGGCTTTTATACTGCGATCGCTAACAATGACAGCGCACGGGAGGTAATGGCCAAGGAAAAACTGCGGGAACTGGCGGTCGTCTTATTCCAAAAAGTCAAAGAAAACGCTTCGATTGACTGGACCATCAAGGAAAGCGTGAAGGCCAAGCTCAAAGTCATTGTCAAGCGTACCTTGCGTCAATACGGATATCCGCCGGACATGCAAATGCTGGCTACCGAGACTGTATTAAAACAGGCTGCATTGATCGCTGAGGAATTAAGTAATCATTGAGGTGAATAACAATGTCGCTTTGGCTTTTTCGCGCCGGGGCTTCCGGCGAATACGAAAACAAATTTCTGACCGACAAACGGGTTTATCTCACTTGGGAAGACTTGGACGTCGACTTGCGTAGTTTTTCGGAGAAGACTGCTCTGTTTAATTATCTCCGTATCAAATATCCGCACGACAAACCGGGCAGAGCTCGTAACTGGACTGGCCAAATCTGGCCGATGGCTCATGATATCCAAATCGGCGATTGGGTCATCCTACCCAGTAAGGTCAGACCGGCTGTTCATATTGGGAAAGTCATTGGGGAATACGTTTATGACGCCTCACTGGGAAGTCCGTATTATCATTATCGTACTATCAATTGGTTCGCGACGGACATCCCTCGTTCCAATTTTGATCAAGACATCTTGTATTCAATCGGTGCATTTATGACAGTCTGCCGGATCAGCCGGAATGATGCGGAACAACGAATCAAAAAGATGGCGGCGAACAACTGGAAATCAAGTATTGCGAATACCGTGGACCCAGCATTTAATAACCTAAACGTCGAAAACTCGGAAGAGACCGCAGGCGAAGAGATCGACCTGGAGCAGTATGCCAAAGACCGCATCGCCAAATATATCATTCGCAAGTTTAAAGGTCACGGACTGACGATGATTATCGAAGCCATCCTGCAGGCGCAAGGTTATACGACCTATAAGAGTCCGGAAGGGGTTGATAAAGGCGTGGATATTCTGGCGGCACCCGGGGAGCTGGGATTTGGCCGGCCCCGTATCTGTGTTCAGGTGAAATCGTCGGATTCACCGATCGATCGTCCGACGCTCGACCAGTTGATCGGCGTAATGCAAAACTTCAATGCCGATCAAGGGCTGTTAGTCTCCTGGGGTGGCTTTAAGTCTTCGATTGATAAGGAAATTCCGGCGCAATTCTTCCGGGTCAGACTTTGGGACCAGCAATCGATTATCGATGAATTACTGCGGTATTATGATAAACTGGATGAAGATATTAAAGCGGAGATTCCGTTGAAAAGGATTTGGACCCTAGCAATTTCGGAAGAGGAAAATTGAAAATAGGGGAGCGCACAACCGTATACCGGCTCTTTAAATTTTTCTTTCTTCCGTCCTCCCCAATAAATAATCCACACTCAAGCCAATTTCAGTAATGATTCCACGGTCGGATAATTAACCCCGGTCTCATAATAGCTGATACTCGCCAGGGAAACGCCCAAATATTCTGCAATATCCTTCCGCGACTTCCCGGCGAGCACTCTCTCGGACTGTAAACGCCGCCCAAAAACATCCTTCATACGTCCATTCCTTTCTATACTACAATATCAGCTGGAAGAACATAAAGAGGCCATTAATAAATTTTGAGGCTTAGTTGGTTTCTAGAGGAAAGATAGAGGTCTGTAGTCACTGTTAAGATGAGATTTCCTGATTTGGTTAACTAAAACTGAATGTCCACGAGGGCGGGAAAACCCTCGTGGACATTCAGCGCAATCTCACGGAATGAACAATCCGATAAATTTATCGATTTTCTTTACAAATCTCCTTCACAATTTCACCAGCCATCTGAATGGAACGCTTGATAAAAACCAAACTTTTTCTCCGATAATCCGGCGTGAGATCGGCTAAAGTTCCTCGAAGTATCTTCAAAACTTCAGCTTCCTCATTCGTAACGTTCATCGAAACCGCATTTTTGCTTTTAATTGAAGAATCAGTTTCTGTTTGTTCGCCGTACGTACGTCCCGTAGCTAAAAAATCAAGTGAAACCTCAAAATGATTGGCAATCTTAATCAGCGTATCAAGATCCGGTTGCGCGCGATCGGTTTCCCAATTCGCCATGGTGGAACGATTGATACAAAGCAGTTTCGCCAATTCATCCTGAGTCTGATTTTGTTGAGTCCGTAAATTTTTGATTCGCTCGCCTAATGTGCTCATGTTTCACGCTCCAACTCAATCATAGCGGAGAAAGGGTTCCGGGTAAATTTTTGTGTAAAAATGTGACGAAAAACTTGAAAATAAATCCATTTATGTGTATAATATGGACAGAAATTATAAGTTTACACATTGAGCAAGTTACAGGAGACCATGCCACAAATCGCCGAAAAAAACGAATCAACCCTCAAACAACAAATCGCCGCCAGCCGCGCCCGGCTTCACCGTCTCTGGAACCTCCACGGCCACACCAGCCCCGCGGTCCTGGTCGCCAGCATCGAGCTGGACGAATTGCTGAACCGTTATCAGAGGGAGGAAAAGAACCTGGATTCAGCGGATTGAACGGATGATAGGATTGAAACACCGGTTGGCGCAAAGGGGTTTTTCGAGTAATCCTGGAATCGGGCGAATCAAGGTTCAAAACGAGAAGAGGAGAGGCGGATAGGTAAAGCTCCACGGAGAAAAAACCGGACTTAACCCTTCATTTTTTCCATCAGGGCCGGCTTTAGGGACATGATGCGAACGTAGAAATTTAATGGGACTTGTCCAATTTGGGCAAATAATGCCGGTAGACCCAAGCGGACAGGCTAAACCACACCAGGAACACGACCAGGGTAGTCAATGACCCCCGGACCAATCCACGATGGTATTGAAAATAACCCAAGTTTTGTTCAACGGCCCCTATAAACACCGAGAATCCGGCGAACCCCATGATATAGGGGATCAGAAATTCCAATCGTACCGGCAGAAAGTAGAGGAAAAGCATCCAAACAAAAGTAAAGGCGACGGGCACAAAAATCGGAATTCCCATGGTCATGAAGGGGCCGGCCAGATAAGAAAATTCTCCGAGCAGATTGCCAAAGACCAGGATCGACAGCACATCGACCAAACCGCCCAGAATAAATCCAAAAATGAAAAATTTCTTATATTCCTGGCGCGGGATGAGAATGATGGTGGGGATTGCAAAACCAATGGCAAGTCCCGGCCAAAAAAGCAGATTATTATAGAGGCTCATATTTCTTCCATTCACATCGTAAATTTGGTTTTATTGTTTTCGTTGGAGGCGGTATCTATGTATGGGATCACTTTCGTGCTTTTCGGATTGTGTTGCGAAGCTTTTTCGAAGAGATTTGAAATTCTCTCATTCGGGAAAAGAGCGGACTTCAGCCAGATGATGCTACATTAACCGATATCCCACTCCGGGCTCGGTAATCAAGTGAATGGGCCGGGAAGGGTTTTGCTCGATCTTGCGGCGCAGTTGACCCACGAATACCCGGAGATAGTGGGTTTCGTTCTGATAGCCCGCTCCCCAGACCGCCTTCAACAACTGGGTGTTGGTGAAGACCCGGCCGGGATTGGAGGCCAGCGTCTTGAGGATATCGTATTCCGTGGGAGTCAGTTTCACGGGTTGTTCGGCCACGGTGACGAGGCGCTTGACGCGATCGATGCGCAAATCGCCCAGGGTCAGGACGGCTTCCTCCGCCGCTTCCTTCAGCGAGCGGCGCAACGCCGCCCGGATCCGGGCCAGCAGTTCGCCCATGCCGAACGGTTTAGTCACATAGTCTTCGGCGCCGGCATCCAGCATCGCAATCTTGGTTTCCTCCTGTTCCTTGACGGAGAGGACGATCACCGGAGTCTGGGACCACTCCCGCAACTGTTTGAGAACTTCCAGGCCGTCCATGTCCGGCAATCCCATATCGAGGATGATCAGATCCGGCCGGCTCATCGCCGCTTGGGTCAGACCTTCCCGTCCCAGAGCCGCCTCCGCCATTTCAAAGCCGTGGGCTGCCAACGCCACTTTCAGCAGGCGGCGGATTTGCGGTTCATCATCGATCACCAGAATGCGCGAGCCGGTTTCCAGCATGGCTCATCCTCTCCTTCCCTCGGGGACCGTCTGCGGAGCCTGAGCGGAGACGGGCAAGGTAAAGGCGATCGTTGTCCCTTGTCCTGCTTCGCTTTCGGCCCAGATGGTTCCGTTATGGGCTTCCACGATCGCCTTGCAAATGGTCAGGCCCAGGCCCGTGCCCTTGACGGCCTGAGTGGTTTTGCCCCGGTAGAATTGGTCAAAGATCGCGCCCAATTCGGACTGGGGAATGCCTTCGCCGTGGTCTTGAACCATGATCAGCAATTCGGCGCCGCGGCGCCTGGCTTGTAAGGCAATTCCCTGACCCGGCGGGGAATATTTGATCGCGTTGTCCAGCAGATTGACCAATACCTGTTCGATCAGGGCCATATCCGCCTGGATGAAGGGCAGCTCCGGCTCGATCTCGATCTGGACCGGCCGGTTCTCCAGCGAACGCCGGATATCATTCAACGCGACCCCGATGATCTCCTCCAGGTCGCACCATTCTTTCTTCAATTGCAGCATGCCGCTCTGCAGCCGGGCCATGTCAAAGAGGTTGCCCACCAGCCGGTTCATGCGCAAAGCTTCCAGCTCGACGGTATGCAGCAATTCGGCGCGGGAGGCGCGGTCAAACAGCTCGCCCTCATCCAAAAGGCTGGTGACCGCGCCGATGATCGACGAAAGCGGCGTCCGCAGATCATGGGAGAGGGAATTGAACAGCGCCAGCCAAAGCCGCTCCGACTCTTGCAGCAGGTAGGCTTGCTTGGAGGCTTCGGCTAAGGTGATCCGCTTGACCGCCAGCACGATCAGATTGGCGAAGGCCTCGATGAGGTGGCGTTTTTCCGGGTCCAGCAACTTGTCGCTCCGGAATAGCCGGGCTGCAATCACACCGATGGGGCGGCCGTCGGAAAGAAGCGGCATATAAAGCCCGGCTGCGCCGTTTAAAGTGTCGGTGCCGCGCCCCGCAATCTGGCCGTGCTGGTAGACCCAGGTGGCTACGGCAAGCTCATTCGGGTTGAGAAAATCGCTCCCGGCTTCTCCCCGGGGGTTGGCGGCGGACTTGAGCTGAAGTTCTCCCGCCGGATCGGCCAGCAATACCGCCACGTCGGCGTCGATGGATTCGGCGATGCGTTGGGCCGCCAGGTTCAATACGGTATCCAGCCCTTCGGTGCCCGCGATGTTTTGGCTGAGCGCATAGAGCGCTCCGATCCGGATCTCCCGTTTTCGCGCTTCATGGGCGTGATGGCGCAACCGCCCCGCCAGCGAACCGGTGATATAAGCCACGACATGGAACATGATAAAGCTGAATAAGAACCGCACATCCGAAACGGTAAAATGCAAAACCGGAGGGATAAATAAAAAGTCGAAACAGATCGCTGCCAAGAATGCGCCGAGTAAGGCGGTGTAACGGCCCCAGAGGATTCCCGAGATCATGACCGGCAATAAGAAACCCAGCGCGATATTGACCATTCCAAAAGCGGGTTCGACAAATTTGCTTAGCACGGTGATGGAGGCGACCATGATCATGGTCAGCAGGGCGGGCAGGGGCCGGATGCGCGAGGGCGCCCGGCGGGGCGCGAAACTGGGGGGCGCATTCTTGGTCCGCTCGGAAATGATATGGACGCTCAACCCCTCACTGTGTTTCAAAATCTTACTAAAGACCGAACCGCGCAAGACGTTCCGGAGGTTGGAAAGCACCGGCTTGCCGATGAGCAGGTGGGTGGCGTTGCGGCGCCGGGCGGCCCGGATGATCTCCTCGGCGATGTCGTCCCCGACGATCGTGACGACTTCGGCGCCCAGTTCTTCCGCAAGCCGCAGATTGTGAGCCAAGGCCGCTTTGACTTGGTCTTTGGCGATCTCGCTGCGCGGCAGTTCGACATAGACCGCGATCCAGGGCGCTTTTAAACTGGCGGCCAGCCGGTATGCGGCCCGGATTAACTGGGCGGAGAGCGGGCTTTCGCTGACGCAGACCATCACCCGTTCCGCGGCGGGCCAAGGGCCGGTAATGGCATGGGCTCGCATATAGGTTTCGAGATCGGTGTCGATGCGTTGGGCGGCATAGCGGAGCACCAGCTCCCGCAGGGCCGTCAGGTTGCCGATGCGAAAGAAATTTTTGGCGGCTTCCTGAGCCTGGGCCGGCACATAAACTTTTCCTTCCTCCAGCCGCTTCAACAACGCTTCCGGCGGGATATCCACCAGTTTGATCTCCGCGTCCTGAATCACCCGGTCCGGCACGGTCTCGCGCATCACGACCCCGGTGATCCGGGCCACCACATCATTGAGGCTTTCGATATGCTGAATATTGAGCGTGGTATAAACGTCGATCCCGGCCGCCAGCAACTCCTCGACATCCTGGTAGCGCCGGGTGTGCAGCGAGCCGGGGATGTTGGTATGAGCGAGCTCATCCACCAGGACGATCCGGGGATGGCGGCGGAGAACGGACTCCAAATCCATCTCCGGGAAGGTTCGGCCCTGATATTCGATCTGTCGCGGCGGGACAGCCGGGATCCCCTGGATCAACGCCTCGGTGTCGGCCCGGCCGTGGGATTCCACCCAGCCGATGAGGAGGTCCGCCCCTTCAGCCAACTGTTCTTTGGCTGCCAGCAACATCGCATAGGTTTTGCCGACCCCGGCCGAAGCGCCCAGGAAGAGCGTCAGCTTGCCGCGTTCGGCCTGGAGAACTTTGGCTAACAACGCATCGGGATCGGCCCGTGGTTCCAGTGAACTCATCCGTCATCATCCTTCGTTCGGCAATGAATCCAACGCCATATTTAACCGCAACACGTTTACCCGGGGTTCCCCGAACACCCCCCAAAAGGGCCGTTCGGTGTGTTCTTTGACCAAACGGCGCACCGTCGCCAGCGGCAGTCGACGGGTCTTGGCCACCCGCGCCGCCTGGAACAATGCTCCTTGCGGCGAGATATGGGGATCGAGCCCGCTGGCCGAAGCGGTGACCAGGTCACTGGGGACCGGCGCCGTGCCGGGCTGTTGATTGGCGGCGCGCACCGCGGCGACTCTATTTTGGACAGTTTTGAGCAGTTGGCGGTTGGTCGGGGCCAGGTTGGTGCCTCCCGAAGCGGTGCCGTCATACCCGGCCGACGAGGGGCGGCCTTGAAAATAACGGGCCGACTGGAATGACTGGCCGATCAGGGTTGACCCCACTCGCTTGCCGTTTTGGCGCACCAGCGAACCATTGGCTTGATCCGGGAAAAACAGTTGGGCCAACCCGGTTACCGCCAGTGGATAGAGTATTCCCGTCAATAGCGTTAAAGAGAGCAGGAGCAGCAAGGCCCGGAAGAGAGTTTTCCACATGGTTCAGCACTTCCCCTTCTTGAGATTCCATTAAAATTAAAATAGGTTAATGATCAGGTCGATCAATTTGATGCCGATAAACGGGACGATCAATCCGCCCAGACCATAAATGAGCATATTCTTGCGGAGCAGTTCGTTGGCTCCCAGCGGCCGGTAAGTTACGCCGCGCAAGGCGAGCGGCACGAGGACGATGATGATCAAGGCGTTAAAGATGACCGCGGCCAGGATCGCGCTTTGCGGATTGGCCAGACCCATGACGTTGAGCCGGTTGAGGACCGGATACGCTCCCACGAACATTGCCGGGATGATTGCGAAGTATTTGGCCACGTCATTGGCGATGCTGAAGGTGGTCAGCGCTCCCCGGGTCATCAACAACTGCTTGCCGATGCCGACCACCTCGATGAGCTTGGTCGGGTTGCTGTCGAGGTCGACCATATTGCCGGCCTCCTTCGCCGCCTGGGTGCCGCTATTCATCGCCACGCCCACGTCCGCCTGGGCTAGGGCCGGAGCGTCGTTGGTCCCGTCTCCGGTCATCGCCACCAAATGTCCTTGGGTCTGGTATTCCCGGATCCGTTGCAGCTTGGTCTCGGGCGTCGCCTCGGCCATGAAGTCGTCCACTCCGGCTTCGGCGGCGATGGCCGCGGCAGTCAGCGGATTGTCGCCGGTGATCATCACGGTTTTAATCCCCATCCGCCGCAACTCGGCGAAGCGTTCTTTCATGCCGCCTTTGACGACATCTTTGAGGTAGATGACTCCCAGCGCCTGGCGGCCTTCGGCCACGACCAAGGGCGTGCCGCCTTCCTTGGCGATCCGGTCGGCGCTTTTTTGAACTTCCGGCGGGATTTCCCCGCCCAGGCTCTTCACATACCCGGCAATGGCATCGGCGGCGCCTTTGCGGATCTCCCGCTCTCCCAGGTTGACGCCGCTCATCCGGGTCTGGGCGCTGAAGGGGACAAACACCGCCCCCAGTTTTGTCAGATCCCGCTGCCGCAGGTTGAATTGGTCTTTGGCGAGAATCACAATGCTGCGCCCTTCCGGGGTTTCATCCGACAATGACGCCAACTGGGCGGCGTCGGCCAAGCGCGCGGCGGTAATTCCCGGGGCGGGCAGAAACTGGGTCGCCATCCGGTTGCCCAAGGTGATGGTGCCCGTCTTGTCGGGCAGCAACACGTCGACATCGCCGGCCGCCTCGGCGGCGCGGCCCGACAGCGCGATCACGTTCCGTTTCAGCAACCGGTCCATTCCGGCGATGCCGATGGCGCTGAGCAACCCGCCGATGGTGGTCGGAATGAGGCAGACCAGCAAGGCGACCAGGGCAACCACCGAAAGCTGCGCCCCGGAGTAACGCGCGAAGGGCTCCAAGGTCACCACGGCCAGCAGAAAGATGATGGTCAAGGCCACTAGCAAGATGGTCAGGGCGATCTCATTCGGGGTTTTCTGACGTTTGGCCCCTTCCACCAGGTGAATCATGCGATCCAAAAACGTTTCGCCGGGATTGGCGGAGATCCGTACCTTAATCCAGTCCGAAAGGACCCGGGTGCCGCCAGTGACCGAGCTGCGATCCCCGCCGGCCTCCCGGATGACCGGCGCCGACTCGCCGGTGATGGCGCTTTCATCCACCGAAGCGATACCCTCGATCACTTCACCGTCTCCGGGAATGATATCGCCCGGCTCCACCAGAACGACATCCCCTTTGCGCAATTGGGCGGCCGGAGTGGGGACCGTTCCCTTGCCCGACAGCTTCTTGGCAATGGTTTCGCTGCGGGTGCGCCGCAACGCCGCGGCCTGCGCCTTGCCGCGTCCCTCGGCCAAAGCTTCGGCGAAATTGGCAAATAGTACGGTCACCCAGAGCCAGAAGGCGATCTGCAGGTTGAACCCCAGCCCGCCGAAACGCTGGACCGCTAGATCGCGGCAGACCGCCAAAGTCACCAGGAGCGCGACGACTTCCACCACGAACATGACCGGGTTCTTCCAAAGCGTCAGCGGATTCAGTTTTACGAAAGAGTCGCCGATCGCCTGCCGGATCATCGCGCCGTTCAGACGTTTTGAATCGTTCTTTTTCTCACTGGACATGGTTCATTCCTCCTGGAATCGGATTGCGATATCGGGTTAAAACAGCTTTCCGGCGTTCAGCAATAGTTGTTCGATGATGGGTCCCAGCGCCAATGCGGGAAAAAAGGTCAGGGCGCCGACGATGATGATGGTTCCGATTAAGACGCCGCTAAAAAGCACCCCCCGCGTCTGGAACGTTCCCGGTCCCACCGGAATGTGTTTTTTACCCGCTAGACTTCCGGCAATCGCCAGGACCGGCAGGATGACGCCGAACCGTCCGATGAACATCACCATGCCGAGTAAAAGATTGTAGAAAGGCGTGTTGGCGTTCAGCCCCGCAAAAGCGCTGCCGTTATTGCCGGCCGCCGAAGCGAAGGCATACAGGACCTGGCTTAAGCCGTGGGGACCGGGATTCGATATCGAAGCGAGGCCGGCCCGGACCAGCACGGCGCTGGCGCCGCCGACCAGGATCAGGGCGGAAGGGATGATGATCGCCAACACGGCCATCTTGACTTCGCCGCTCTCGATCTTCTTGCCGAGATATTCGGGGGTCCTGCCAACCATCAGTCCGACGATGAAAACCGCCAGAATGACAAAGATCAGGATGGAGTACAGGCCGGCCCCGACGCCGCCGAAGATCACCTCGCCCAGCATCATTTGGAAGAGCGGAACGAAGCCGCCGAGCGGCGTCAGGCTATCGTGCATGGCATTGACAGCCCCGCACGATGTCGCGGTCGTGGCGGTGGCAAACAGAACCGAATTTCCGACGCCGAACCGGACTTCTTTTCCCTCCATGGCGGTGGGGCCGCTGACGCCGAGCGCGGCGATTTGCGGGTTGCCGCCCGCTTCGCTGAAGTAGGCGACGCCCAGCCCGGTCAGGAAGAGCAGCAGCATGGCTCCCAAGATGACGTAGCCTTGCCGCCGGTCGCCCACCATCCGGCCGAAACTGAAGGTCAGCGCCGCCGGGATGAGCAGCAGGCCGATGATCTCCAGCACATTGGTCAAAGGCGACGGGTTTTCGAAGGGATGGGATGAATTGGCGTTGAAGAATCCGCCGCCATTGGTTCCCAGCTCTTTGATGGCTTCTTGGGAAGCGACCGGTCCCATCGCAAGGGTGGCGTTCCTGCCCTCCAGCGTCTGAACCGTCTGATAAGGATGAAGGTTTTGAATGACGCCTTGCGAGGCCAGCCCGACGGCCAGGACGAGGGACAACGGCAGCAAGACCCAAAGCACGGCGCGGGTCAGATCGACCCAGAAGTTGCCAATGACCCGGGTCGTTTTGCGAACGAGTCCCCGGATCAAGGCGATCACGACCGCCACCCCGGTGGCGGCCGAGACAAAGTTTTGTACCGTTAACCCGGCCATTTGGGTGAGATAGCTCATGGTCGATTCCCCGGAGTAGGCCTGCCAGTTGGTGTTGGTCACAAAGCTGGCGGCGGTATTGAAAGCCAAGGCGCCGGGGACCGGGCCGAAGCCCTGCGGATTGAAGGGCAAAATTCCTTGCAAGCGCTGCATCAGAAACAATACGACGAGCCCTAAAATGTTAAAAGCCAATAGTGCGCCCGCGTATTGTTTCCAATCCATTTCCTGATCGGGATCGACCGCCGCGATTCGATAGAGCAAGCGCTCGACCGGCCGGGCCGCCCGATCGAAAAAAGTCCGCTCGCCTTGAAAAACTTTGGCGATATACTGGCCGAGCGGCCATGCCAGAGCCAGTGTAAGCGCGAGAATCAGTCCCATTTGCAAGATATCGGTTACCATTATAAATCCTCCGCCTTTACTAAAGCATAGACTAGGTAAATCACGAGGAGAACCGCTACAATTCCGCCGATGATTAGATCCATCATTTGACCACCTCCGCCAATATTTTGTGCGCAGTTTGCCGAATATATCTCCGGCCGGAGTGAGACGGACCCAGTTCGTTCAGGAAATTTTAACTTTGATGAAGATCGTGATAGAGCTTGATAAGAAAGATGATGGCAACGAAAATCGCATATAACCCGACTTTCGCAAGGAACTCCCGCATTGCTGACACCTTAATTCCCGATAGAATTTGGGTCATTGCCAAACTGAGCTTTGCATTCATTATAAGTCCGGCCCCGGTCAAAACGGGATCAAGAAGGAGCGGGGAACCATAAAGAAAAGGTAAAGATGGATTGGGGGTATGGTTGGCAAAGGCTCAAAGGAAAGAGAGATAGGAAACGATGGGTCTAGAAGAGAGGAGTATGGAATCTGGGTCCAAAACTGCAGATAACGGCGAGAACGGAATGCGGCACATCAGAATGTATCAGTTAATCCGTTGACAACCGCTGAGGCGAGTTTTTCCAGGTAGGTTTCGTCTCGTAGTAATCTGCGGTCCGCTGCGTTTGACAAAAATCCCAGTTCCAGAAGGACCGTTGGCACTCTGGTATGTTTTAAAAAGTAGAAATCCCCGGCTCTTGGTATTTTGCGGAACGGTTGGACCTGGTTGAGACGTCCTTGGATATGTTCGGCGATTTTTTGGGATACGGGGGAACCGGCGGAGAAATAAACGACTGGGCCGCGATGGAAGGACAGCCGGTTCCAATTGACGTGAACGCTGACGATGGCCCGGGCCCCGGCGGTTTCGAGCTTTTGGATCCGGCAACGAAAATCATCCAGCTTATACGGGCAATTTTTATATGAGAAATGCGCGTAAGAAGTTAAAAGTCGGTCCTCGTCCCGGGTCATCATGACCTGATATCCTCTTTCGTCTAACGCGGCCGCCAATTTGCGGCTAAATTTTAAGTTCAAGTCTTTCTCAAGCAGATTTCCCCACCTGGTTCCGGCATCGATTCCTCCGTGGCCGGGATCGATGCCGATCACTATGCCGCTGTCCGCCTGAGATCCGTGAACCCGGGTGTAAATGAGTTTGGAAAGCGGCACCAATTGAAACCCCTCTTTTTCGTATTTCGGAAGTTCTTGACGGAGTACTTCGGCCAAAGTCTTCCCGGTCGGTCCGACGTGGCCGATTCCTACCGCGAATCCTTGGACGGTGGCCAGATCCATCAGTTTCTTCAGTTGCTTGCGCATGTGGCTCGTGGAATTGATATTATCCAAAAATATATCGCGCTTGGCAAAAGGTAAATTTAAATTCCGGGCGATGGTCGTCGCGGGCGATGCGGCCGGAGTCGTCCTGCTATCGAAATAAAAGCGGTTTACGCGCTGTAATTCCTTGAATACCTCTTTCATAATTTTGGGTTCGGCGGTCGCTTTGGATCCCATATGATTACTTAACCCAACCGCCATGGGCAAGATTTGAAAGGATTCTTCGATAATCCGCCGGATCTCGCCCAGAGTCGAAGCGCTCGAAATATACTGCCGGCCGTACCAGCGCCGATCCGCGGCAAATGCTTCAAAGGGCATGTGGACGATGATTTCAAAGCCTTTCGCATATGCCTCTTCGGCCTGTTGACGCGAAAATTCCTGAAAAGGCATGACCGCAAAAGTTAACGGGTGCGGGAGAGCCATCATTTCACCGATTCCTGGGAACTGTCCGCCGAAGTCATCAATGACGATGGCGACCTGTTTTTGGGGGTGGCCCATGACTTTTTGAAGAGGGGAAATTTGGCTCAGCCAAACCCCAAAGCAAAAAAGTATCCCCAATCCTATGATCGAGCACACTTTTTTGCGAATGACCAAGACTTTCATCTCATACCCCTACATCGCGCTGTTTTAATCCACTATATGTGGTCGTTAATTCCAATATGCGCTATCGGATTAACCGATCAATTGTCAATCTCCAGCATGGGTCTTGGTCAACATTGGATGTCCAATTAACGCTGCTTGAGCGATTATCGGGGATCCTGTTGAACATAATATTCATAATGAAATGAGAGGACTGGAGAAATTGAAGCGATTTTGGAGAAAAGGATCCCGGCTGATCTGGCTGGTGGCTCTGGTATTCATTGTGCCTTTGGAAATAGAGGCCGCCTCCCATTGTTTAGCGAAACAGCTCGCGCAAGAAACCGATCATTCATTGGGTTATCCTTCGCAGGGTTTGTTGATTTGGGAAAACGATGAAGAGTTTTTGAAGCTCAGCGAGGAAAATAAAACTCCGGTCCGGATGGCGGCTTTTCAAACTACGCTCCCGGATCCCTTGCCCGGCGAAGAATATAATGTGGGACTGGCTGCAAAAATGCTGGCAGGAACGGTGGTTCAGCCGGGACAAATCTTCTCGATGAACGGAACGCTCGGACCAAGAACCCGGGAAAAAGGTTTTCGGGAAGGCCCGGCTTACTCGGGAGGCCAGGTGATCCGGGTAATCGGGGGAGGGATCTGTAAAATATCAACGACCCTCTATAATGTGACTACTTTGGCAAACCTGCAGATTATCGAACGCCGCCCCCATGGGATGCTAGTCCCTTATGTTCCTCCGGGGCAGGACGCCACGGTTTCGTATGGAACGACTGACTTTAAATTTCGAAATACAACGGATTCGCCGCTCATGATCTGGCGGAGAAAGTTGACAACACTCTTTACATGGCTTTTTACGGGAAAGCCCGGGTTCCCAGGGTGACATGGCATCACCAGGTCTTATTGCGCCGCGCGATGCCCGTTATCCGCCGCTATAATCCCCGTTTGCTCGCCGGGAAAGAACAGCTGGTTCAAGCTGGCGCCGAAGGGGTGAGAGTGAAAAATTGGATTCTCATCCATCATCAAGACGGGACGACGGAGCGGAAAGATTTAGGGATTGATTACTACGTTCCCATGCCGCAGATCATCGATTTCCGGAAATGATCAGGCTTCATAAGATTCAGATACCCTCAATATATTTACATCACGATGGTAGGGTACTTGATGAGCAAATGGATTTTCGGTGCGATCTTATTTGGGATGGGTTTTGCTCTGGTTTTTTTTATCAACCGGCCCAAAACGGATATTATTTACTCCGTTGAAACCCGTCAAAAGATGGTTGCCCTCACATTCGACGATGGGCCGCATCCGGTTTATACCGGTCAAATATTGGATATCCTCCGGAAATATCATGCGAAGGCGACTTTTTTTATGGTGGGAGTCTCGATGAAAACCTACCCCTTTCTGGTGGAGCAGGTGATCGCCGCCGGCCATTCCATCGGAAATCACACCTACAGTCATCCGCGGAATTTGGCGGTTTGCTCAAAACCGAAAATTGAGAAGGAAATTCAAGACTGCCAAAAGGTGATTCGAAAGCTTACCGGCGAATCCGTTTTGATTTTTAGACCACCGCGTGGCCGCTTGAATCGGGAAGTGGTTCGGATTGCCCAAAAAAACGGGTATCAAACCGTACTATGGTCGATTTGCGGCGATCGCAGAACCTACAATCCGCAGCGGATGGCGCGGCGGGTGATTCAAAATATCCATAGCGGGGATATCATTCTGCTACACGACGGCACTTTCGATTCCCGCTGGAAAGACGTTGAAGCCACCGGATTCATCGTGAAAGCTTTGACCAAAAAAGGCTATCGTTTTGTAACGGTTCCCGAATTGCTGAAATTAACCAAAGAATTCTCTCTTTCTTTAAGTAAATAAAAACCAGATCATCTGATCCGGTTTTTAAAAGCCATGTATAAAGTCCTCAAATTCGGAAATCATCCTTTCAATGGACTTAAAACGACTTTATCACTTGCTTTTCTGAGCTTTTGTGTTCACCCTGGCCTTCGGACAGGGTTTATCACAACGCTTTTAAAGATTTCCAGGGGAACTTAATATGCTGCCGCAGGCCATCGGTTCCAACGGTCGGCTTCTGATAGACGATCGCGGGAGTACGCCAGGATAGCCAATTACTTGAAAAATAGTTAACAACCTGCCTTTCCAGGGCAGGTTTTATGATGAGCCGATTTTCAAGAACCCGGTTCCGGACGCCGACTCACGCTTGTTTTTTTCGCTTGGGCCGGTTCCGGTATCCCTGAGGCCAGTCGCATACCATATGGGCGATGGCTTCGATGGGATGATTGCGATGGATGATCTTGAATGGAGATATCCGGTTTTTCTTAAATACCTTCAATATCGCGGAATCGATCCGCTGAGCCTCGGAAAAGCTATGAAACCTTTCTTCCTGATCGTAGTCATTGGAGCGTTTAATGAAAAAGTTCAGATTGTCAAAACTATTGAACCGTTCCAGGACCAATGCTTTGAACGTATCGCTCGTTGTCTCGGCATTATAGACCGCCTGAAGGATCAGGGGCGAATCGGTGATGATCACATCGACCTTCCCGCGGAGGATTTCCTGGCGGTGAGCCTGATTGGCAAATACATAGAGCTGGTCCTGGATGGCGACCATATTGTCCTCCAAAAGCAGATCCCGGGGAAATTCGGGCACCAGTCCGCAACTGATGCCGAGCTTTTGGAGCTCGTAGTATAGGGCAGCAGCCATGATGCTTTTGCCTGTTCCAGGGCCGCCGAGAAAATTAACGACTAAACTCATCGGTACCTCCATCTGAAAAGCCCCATTTACCGGTTTAAACGAACCGCCAAGCCCCGAAGTTCCGTTGTGCAATAACAATTCATAATAATTTAAGGATTGCCCCAAATCCCGGAAGAAAGGAAACCGCAGACCCGAAGCGGTTTCCGGGCCCGAGATACTGGACCGCGCGGCAGAATGGCGAGGCCAACGTGGCTGAGCTTGCGGAACTGATGTCTCCTTGAATAATCTGGCGCTTCAAGGCTGTCCGCCGGATCTGATCGTCACCATCCACGTTTGCCGGGGAAATTACCATTCCACCTGGGCTGCCTCGGGCGGCTACGATCCCATCGCCGAAGTTCTCTTCGGCCAAGAAAATGTTTCTGCTTATTACCTTGAGTTTGATACCGATCGTTGCGGCAGTTTTGCCCCGCTGCGTCACGTTCCCGAGAATAAAGCGGTTGTCCTGGGGCTGATCTCCTCAAAAACCGGAGCGCTTGAGGATAAGACGCTGATTAAAGAGAGAATCAAGGAAGCGGCCGAGTATGTTGCGCTGGACCGGCTCTGTTTGAGTCCGCAATGCGGCTTCGCCTCCACGGAGGAAGGGAATATCCTTACGGAAGAACAGCAATGGGCAAAGATCAAATGGGTGAAAGAGATCGCGGAAGAGGTATGGGGATAATGGGCTCCTATGGAAGATATTCCAATTTTGGATGAGGCTCCTTCGCGTATGGATAAGGGTTGATTTTTTCCATAATAACACTTTCCTTTCATTATGAAACCCATAACGGCGCGGTTTGGCAAGCCTGTAATGTTGCCATATTCTATTTGCAAATTAGTGTGGAGAGTGGTAAAATTAACTCAGATGGATTGGAAAAATAAGTAAATCAAAGAGGTTTGAACTTGAGCAATATTTAGCGCGGACCCCCAATCAAGGGAGGAATCGCTTTGGAGTATTTGCTTGGGTTTTTTCAAAGCATCCTGACGGCCTGGCTGAAGCTGAATCAAAGCATTCTGACTTCACCCGTGCTGAATACGGCAGTCATCATCGCCGGAATTCTGCTTTTCAAGAAGGATGTGAACCGCTGGATCAAGGCCATCAGCAAGTTAAAGTTCAAAGACGTGGAGATTACCTGGTCCAAGCCGTATTCCCGGCGGCAGCCCGATAAGGAAGTAAAGGACCGCGACAAGTATTATACGAGAATCCACGCGGTAGTTACCAGTGAAAACAAGCTGGCTCCATCGAAAATCATTCATTGCCTGGAATCCTATTTCGAGACCAGGCTCCAACTCAAGCTGTTGGATTATATCGTAACCCTGGATTCCAACCGGCAATTCATGAGATTCCGGCATCATATCACGCTGATTCTATCGGGTTTCATCGAAGATGAAAAAAGAGGGGATTATTTTGCCGAGGCGCTCGCCGGATGCCAGGACGACCACTGTATCATCGAAAGTTTCCAGTCGAATATCATCGAGAGGTAGCGGCCCTGGCAACTGGATTCGTTCTCATCGCGTATTCTTTCCGTCTGGGTCATCGAATCCGGTGACGAAGCGGACTCCTATTTAGAAGCCATGTGATAAAGTCTCTTTCAAATGAATCCGTTTACCAAAGGATTTGAAACGACTTTATCCCTTGAGAGAATTGCATAATTTATAATCTGATTATCTAACCAACTCAGGATAAGTAATTGGCTTAGCCAACAAACAACAATTTAATAGACGATTGAAGAGTTGATTTTTAAGTTTACGTCGATTAAATCGATACCCAAACTCATTTAGATAGGCTTGAAGGTGTTTGGAATCCAGTCCGTGAAACGTTCCTCCGATAAAGGCTTTAGCGTTGGATATAATCGTATGCAGCCATTTTAAATGGTCAGGGTTTACAATGTGATTGGATTGTTTAAAAATATGAGTAAAGTGATTAGCTGATAATTTTCTGTATGAATGATAGTTATCACTATATATCGTTGAGCCGGATTCAAAATTATTTTTGGCAAATTCTATAATGGTCTTTGACTTGAGATTCGAAATAACCTTAAATTTGACAAACAATGGATGTCCTTGGGAATTGAGAGATAACGCGGCCAATACTTTGGTTTGCTCCGTACCGCGGCCACGTTTACCGCCTTCGGTCGGAGCACCGAAAAAAGCATCGTCTAACTCAACAATCCCTGCTAATGAATAGGTCGAATCCCGGTCTCCCATGGCTTTGCGGATTTTATGTTGCATGAGCCAGGCTGTTTGATAACTCATATGCAGTTCTTCTGCAAGGAAAGTAGCAGATACGCCTCGTTTATCATGAGCAATGAGGAAAATAGCCCAAAACCAAGTGCGTAGATCTTTTCTAGCTTTTTCAAAAATTGTTCCGGCTTTGACTGTTGTTTGGTGACGACATTCACTGCATTCATACAGTGGTAATTTACGGGTTTTTATTTCATAAGCCCGGTTGTTTTTGCATTTGGGACATTCAAAGCCATTTGGCCATTTATGTTCAAAAAGATATTGGTGACAAGCTTCTTCGCTATTAAATCTTTCTTGGAATTGCAGTATATTTATTGGTTCTTGTGTAGCCATGATTTTTCCCTCCGAACGTTTGTTTGATTCAATTATATCAAACATACGTTCTGTAAGAAAGATATTCCTGAGCAAAATTGATAGTCAGAATTTATAAAATAATCTTTTGTTATATCCGGGCTTTGCACTATATATTGTGGCCACAGGGCTTGTTAAGGTAATTATGCAATTCTTTGACTTGCTTCTCTGAGGTTTGGTGTTCACCCCGACCTTCGGACGGGGTTTATCACAACGCTTTTATAAGGGCCGGGATAATTTGGCCACAATCAGCTGATTTAAGCTGGTTCCTTCCAGTTCCGCTTCGGTTACGAGCCGGGCGTGGAGGGTTTTCGGGATCCGAATGTTGATCTTTCCGGAATAGCCTTGAGCGCCGAGGGTTTCGAGTTCGTTCATCATTACCTTTATTTTATGAAAATCGGGGGAGTTCAAAAAGGCCACTTTTTCTTCGTCCGATAGCCGCGCGAATTCGGAATCCGGGCCGTACAACGTATTGAAGAATTGATCAAAGGCTACTTTTGCTTTAAATTCTTTTTCCGCTTCCGCTAATAGATTGACTGCCATGTCGGGTCACTCCTTTTTCGCAAAATCATCAACGACATCCTATCCCGGAGTTGACGAACGGGTAGTAAATAAAAAGGCATGAATGTAGAAAACCTCCTTCTTGGCGTGAAATTCCGAATCCACAGTGGAGAAAGGGTTTCCAATGCTCACATGCGGCATGGGTGAAGATCGCTCATTCACCCATACCTTAGGGAATCTTATGTATTTTGGCATTTATTTTTCCTAGAATCATTTTGGTTGCTCGAAATAAATTACATAATCGGTAAAGTGCTGTTCGAGCAGGTTCATGACTTCTTGCAGTTTTTCTTCAGGGAAAACCAGAAGGTACTCACGGAACGGGCATTGACCGATGTGGGTCTTACTGACCTCGCAAGAGATGGCTCTGAGCAACAGTTGGAGCTCAAACTCTTCAAAATTGTCTGGAGAGCGCGATCCATCCTTTCTTTTTTCCCCAATCAGGATGGGTAGTAACATGGAAAAAGCATCTCCTTTCTTGACAAGGATCCGATCGAAAACAACGTGCGCCTTTTGCGTTCCACTGCAGGAGCCAAGCGGTCCGAGCGATAATCCTTCGGAAAGTTGCACTCACCATAGTTACCTCCCATCTATTTTAAATTCTTGAGTTATCCATTCGGCACAACTCCTTCTGTTTCCATTTTAAGGCATTTGGAATTCATTGTCAATGGATTCTGTGTTTATATATGAACACATTTTGTTGCACGTATGTATCGGATGAAAAGGCTTGTCTCGGGATGATGAGAAATAATACGGAAACTTACTTTATTTGCGATTGAGGGAGCGGGCCAGTCCATTAATTGTTATTAATGAAAGCGACCTGATGGTATCGTTCTCCTGAGACGCAGCGGTGGTTCATAGCGGCTCTGGCGGGCTCCGTCATCGCGTTACGGATTTTGAAGCGTAAGACGCGGGAACTAAAGCCGGGATCAAGCGTTATCATCATTAGGAGAGTGATACCAGCCTCTCCGAACTGCGCATCATCCATCCTCCTTTTTTTCAGACCCGGCGACTCGGTACCGCTACCAGTCGCCGGGTCTATTTTTCGGCTTGAAGCTTCCGGAGAGCGGCGCAACTACGACCGGGTGAAGGAAGATGCGAAGACCGTGCGCATTGGAAGACCAAGATGGTATAGGTATCCATCCGAAGGTAAAGCATAAATTTGGATTGATGAAGGTTGGAGGACGAGGATAAAGCGGAGTAGGAGATCGAATGAAAAATAAAGTATTTCTGCTTATGCTTGCTGTCATCATGATAGCTGGCATAAGCGCTCTTGGCCTTTATGCTTATCAGAATATGAATTATGATAAAAACCCTTTAAAGGAAACATATCGTGCGGGTTATAAAGAAAAACAGGCAACTCTCGGCGATGGAACCGTACTGAATTATGCCGAAGGGCCGAATCATGGGCCATCCCTGCTGTTAATCCACGGGCAGTCTATGGAATGGCAAGATTATTCAAGGGTTCTTCCGGCGCTGTCAAAGTATTATCACGTATACGCGATCGACTGTCATGGGCATGGAAAATCCAGCCATGATTCTTCAAAGTATGCAGGTATTGCAATGGGGCAGGATTTTGTCTGGTTTATTGAGAATGTCATTGGCGAACCATCCGTGGTATCAGGTCATTCTTCCGGGGGGATTTTAGCGGCATGGATTGCCGCGAATGCACCGGAAAATGTATTGGGAATTGTTTTAGAGGATCCGCCTTTTTTCTGTGTGGAGCCCCATGAAATGCAGAATGCTTTTGCATGGCGGGAAAGCTTTGAAATAGTACACAACTTTAAAAATCAAACAGCTACGGAGGATTATGTAGTGTACTATATGGAAAACAGTTATTTATGGGGGTTGTTTGGTGATCTGAGAAAAGTTGTCGCGGCGAGCACCAGGAAGTATCGCGCGGAACATCCGGGAGAACCGTTGAAATTATGGTACATACCCTATCCATGGATTCACGGCACGCTTTATTTGGATGACTTTGATCTGGACTTTTCAGAGACTTTTTATACGGGTTCATGGTTTAAAGGGTTTGATCAGGAAGAAACTTTATCCAAAATTGGTTGTCCGTCTGTCTATCTTAAGGCGGCCACGCAATATGGCAAAGATGGCGTGCTTTATGCAGCGAACAGTGATGAGGATGCTGAAAAAGTACATCGCCTTATAAAAGGAAATGAGATGATAACGATAAAATCCGGACATGATATTCACTTTGAGCATCCGGATGAATTCATTCGGATTATGGCAGATTTTTTAAAAGCCATGTGATAAACCCTGTCCGAAGGCCAGGGTGAACACAAAAGCTCAGAAAAGCAAGTGATAAAGTCGTTTTTGAGTCCACTGAAAGGATGATTTCCG